>JBIKMY010000205.1:0-4602 GCA_044358945.1 Rubrivivax sp. | reverse complement strand
TGGCCCGCAGCGGCCGTCACCGCGAGCAGCAACCCCAGCACCCCGCGTCGCAAGGCGCGGCCCGCTGCGAAGGGCGCAGGTACGGCCCGACGCCTCAAGAGCCCAGGGCCGCTCTCACGGGCCGCGCCGGAAGTTCCTGCTGCCAGTCCTCGGTCAGCACCAGGAAGAACGGCCGGGCCTGCCCGGCCACGGCAAAGGCCACGCCGTAGGGACGCTGGGCCGCGCGCAACAGATACCCGGCGTCCAAGCCCTCGCGTTGAACCACGGCCAGCGGCAGGCGCAGTTCCCAGCGTGCGCCTTGCGCCGCCGCGACGGGATCAGCGCTGCCCCCAGCCGCCGGCGGCTGCACGGCCTGCAGCGTCAACTGCAAAGGGCCAGCCGGCCCATCCGCCTGGACCACCTGGATCACCCGGTACTCCCCATCGGCCATCTGCTGCGGACCGGCCGAACTCTGGCTGGACGAGCGCAGCGAGTCCGACAGGCTGCCCACCGATGCCGACCCCGCACTGGAAGCCGATGAGGCCGTGGATGAGGCCAGATCCAGCGCCAGGGCGGGCGCGCTCGCCCCACAGAGGGCGGCCAGCCACAGGGCATGCACAGAAGGACGATTCATGCGAGGAGACTCCGAGTAAGGCGCAACGGGAAAGGCCATGCCGCTTGGACAGCCGCGAGGAGCTGCGTTGCCGCGAGGATACCCTGCACCACCCGCTCCGTGGCGGGCCGCGGCAGCGCGAGGGCAGGCGTTACCCCGATAGACCAGCCCGCGGCACGCACCCACAATGCTTGGTTTGGCCAGCGCCTCCTGGCGCCGGCCCGCCTTCGACCTGCGCATGCTCTCCCTTGACGTCATCAGCTCGTTCGCCATCTGCGGCATTGGAGCGCTGGCGGGCGCCGGCCTGCTGCGGCCGGCCCAGGGGTACGACAAAGCTTCCATCGAGGTGCTGCGCCTGAGCCGCGTCGCGTTCCTGCTCATCGGGCTGGGCATGAGCCAGATCCTGCTGCACCCCGCACCGGTGCCCCTGTGGAGCCTTGCCACGCTGGCCTTTGCGTCGACGGGCGGGCTGACGATGATGGCCTGGGCCCTGGCCGCGCTGTCTGGCCGCATCGTGCCGCGCCGGCCCATGTGGCTCGCCTTGGGCCTGCTGGGGGTGGCCTGCGCAGCCCTGACGACGCTGGGCATCCGTGGTGTCACCTGGTTCGTGACCTGGGGCCTGGCGGCGGCTTCGGCGCTGCTGCTGGGCCTGGCACATCGCCTGGTGCTGCGCCCGCGCGGGCTTGACGAACGCCTGACCGGGCTGCTGATGGTGGCCGTCGGCGCCTCTTCAGCCTGCCGAGTGCTCTTTCTGGTGGCCTGGGACGGGCCCTACGAACCCCATCTGCTGCATCTGCCCCAGGCGCTGGTGCTGCTGTATGCCCTGATGTACGGGCTGCTGCCCATATTGACCGTGATCCTGGTGTTGAACGTGCTCAATACCCGGCTGCAGAGCCGCCTTCACCAACTGGCCATGACCGACGCACTGACCGGTGCCATGAGCCGGGTAGGCTTGGCCGAAGAGGCCGAACTGCTGCGGTCCAGGCTGTCCACGGGCCAACGCAGGCTCGCCGTGCTGATGGTGGACATGGACCATTTCAAGGCGATCAATGACACGCTGGGTCATGCCGCAGGCGACAAGGTGCTGCGCTGCGCGGCTGAAATGCTGCGTTCGGCGCTGCGGCGCGACGCCCTGCTGGCCCGATATGGAGGCGAAGAGTTCGTGGCCATGGTCCCGGTGGCCGATCTTCAATCGGCATGCCAGGTGGCCGAGCGGATGCGGCGGCTGCTGGCCCAGGCCCCTTGGGCCGACGTGGTGCCCGGCCTGCAGGGCTTGACCGCCAGCGTTGGCGTCACCCTGCTGGAGGACGCCGAACCCATGGAGCGGGCCCTGTCGCGCGCCGACGAGGCGCTTTACCGGGCCAAGAACGGGGGCCGCAACCAGGTGCAGGTGGGCATGGCATCGTGACTGGTCCGGCCGCGGCATCTACCGCCCGTGCGGGAGCCTGGATGGCGGGGTGGCTGGTCATGATGACGGCCATCGCGGTGGCCGGGCGCGAAGCCACGCGGGAGCTGTCGGTGTTCCAGGTGATGCTGCTGCGCTCGCTCATCGGCCTGGTGCTGCTCGCACCTCTGGTGCATGCCGCCGGGGGCCTGAAAGCCATGCGGACCTCCCGACTGCCCTCGCACGGGCTACGCAATGTCGTGCACTACGCGGCCCAGGCGGGCTGGCTGGCCGCGCTGGCGCTCATCCCGCTGGCCCATGTGGTGGCGCTGGAGTTCACCATGCCCATCTGGACGGCGGTGCTGGCCTACGCCTTCCTGGGCGAGCGGCTGGACGCCCGTAAGGTGGCTGCCATCGTCCTGGGCATCGCGGGGGTGGCCCTCATCGTCCAACCGGCCCCTGGCGCGGGCTTCAG
This sequence comes from Rubrivivax sp., assembly GCA_044358945.1. Taxonomy (GTDB): domain Bacteria; phylum Pseudomonadota; class Gammaproteobacteria; order Burkholderiales; family Burkholderiaceae_C; genus Rubrivivax. The sequence goes on along the minus strand of JBIKMY010000205.1, from coordinate 2,151 downwards.
CGCCGGACACCTCATCGCACTGGTGGCGGCCATCGGCTTCGCGGTTTCGGTGACCCTGGTCAAGTCGATGACGCGCACCGATACCGCCACGCAGATGATGTTCTGGATGCTGGTACTCCAGTCGGTGATCGGTGCTGTGCCCGCCGCGCTGAACTGGCAGAACCCTGTGGGCATGCAGTGGGCGTGGATCGGGGTGGTCGGGGTGTGCGGCACCTTTTCCCACTACTGCATGGCACGCGCCATGGCGCACGCCGAAGCCACGGTGGTGGTGCCCATGGACTTCCTGCGTCTGCCGCTGACGGCCGCGGCCGGCTGGGCCCTGTACACCGAGCGCTTCGACCTGGCCACGCTGTTCGGCGCCGCACTGATCCTGGCGGGCAATGCGGTGAACTTGAGGCGCAAGGCCAGCCCGTAGCTCCCGCTCAGGCCGCGCTGAGCATCTGCATCAGCGCGGCCAGTCCAATGGCATGGGCGCCATGGCGCATGGGGAAACGCTCCGCACCGGGATACACCACCCACCGCTGCTCGACCTCCAGGTCCGCGCAGGCGATGTCAAAACCTTTGCTGAGAGTGGGCGCCGTAGACCGCTTGATCTCAATGGCCATCCAGGGACGTCCAGCGCGCTCCAGCAACAAGTCGATCTCGGCCCCTGCATGGGTGCGGTAGCCGTAGGCGGTGCATCGGGGGCCAGCGGCAGCGATGAGGTTGTCGATGCAAAAGCCTTCGTAACTCGGGCCGCACACCGGGTGTCCGGCCAGCGCATGCGCATCACCCAGGCCCAGCAAGGCGTGCACCACGCCGCTGTCGCGCACGTACACCTTGGGCGCCTTCACCAGCCGCTTGCCCACGTTCCCGCTCCATGAACGCAACCGGCGCACCAGTTGCAAGTCCACCAGCAGGTCGATGTAGCGGTCCACGGCCGGGCTGCTCACGCCCAGGCTGCTGGCCAGGCGAGCCTGCTGTAGCAGGTCCCCCTGCTGGTGGGCCAGCATGGTCCACAGGCGACCCACCGTCTCGGCGGGCAGGCGTGGCGCGAACATCGGCACGTCGCGTTGCAGATAGCTGCGCACAAAGTCTTCGCGCCAGCGCAGGCTGGCCGCATCGTTGGCAGCCAGCAGGCTGTCAGGAAAGCCGCCCCGCAGCCACAGGGTGTCCAAGTCATGGGCGGACCACTCCAGCGCGTGGATCGGCCCAATGTCGAGGTACGCCACCCGCCCGGCCAGGGTTTCGCTGCTTTGCTGCATCAGATCCAGCGAGGCCGACCCCAGCAATAGGAAGTGCCCGAAGCGTTGCCCGGCGCGGCGACGTTCATCGATGATGCCCCGCAGGATCTCGAACAAGCCCGGCATGCGGTGGATCTCGTCCAGGATGACCAGCCGGCTGCCTTGAGCCCTCAGGAAGGCGTCTGCGTCGTCCAGCCGCAATCGATCGGCTGGACGCTCCAGGTCGAGGTAGCAGCTGCCCGCCGGCCAGGAATCCGCCAAGGTCAGCGCGAGGGTGGTCTTGCCCACTTGGCGAGGCCCGAGCAGCACAACCGCAGGGGACTCTCGGAGCCGTGTCGACAAGGAAACTAGGACTTTCCGGGAAATCATCATCGCAATTCTAACGTGTGTCGTTAATATTTCAATGATTTAGATTCAACCCTTCCGTTCTTGATTCTCGGGCGGCCGCTACTGGTCAGCCTCGGGCCGAGCCCGGGGTCAGCGCCCCTGAGCACGCAGCAGCCGGTCCAGCCGCGGGTAGACGCGCCTGGCGTTACCTTCGAAGATGAGCTGACGCGCTGCGTCATCCAGATCGGCACCCGCGATGTACCGTCGCGTGTCGTTGAGGTGGTAGCCACTACGGGGATCGATGCCTCGCACCGCACCCACCATCTCCCTGGCGAAGAGCAAGTTCTCCATCGGGATGACACAGCAAAGTCGCCGGCAGAGTGCGCCAGGTAGACGACGCGTGGTCCGAACACGGTCAGATCGAAGGCCTTGGGAGCCGCGCGTGCTGCCGGTAAGCAAGAACTTCGACGGCGAACGTTTCTCCACCGTCGACAAGCGTAGGCGGGGTTTGCGCGCCCGGGCGTGGCTGGCTGATGGCGGCCAATGCCACCCCATCGATGGCTGGGCCGATGAACTGCTCCGGCTGACCTACGATGTCGGC
>JBIKMY010000162.1:0-5437 GCA_044358945.1 Rubrivivax sp. | reverse complement strand
GGCGGCGCTGGACGCGGTGCTGGCCAGTGCGGTGCGCTTCGCCCCCCACATCACGGTGGTGGGTTCGCCGGTGCAAGCGCCGCTGACCGTGGTGGCCGAAGGCAAGGACGCCGCTTCGCGCGCGGGCCTGGGCGTGAAGGTGGACACGCAGGCCTACGGTCACAGCGCCGTGGCCGCGCGGCTGCGCAGCGACCAGCCGCACGCAGGCCTGGCACGGCAATGGTTTCACAGCCCCGACATCCTGGCCCTGCTGCCCTTCGACCGGCCCAGCCCTGGGCATTCCTACGGCCTGGTGTGGTCGGTGCCGCAGGACCGGGCCGAGGCGCTCCTGGCCCTGGAGCCTGCCGCGTTCGAACAGGCCCTGGCGCAGGCCACGGGCGGTGAGGCGGGCGCGCTCATCCTGGCTGGCCCGCCGGTGGCCTGGCCCCTGCGGCTGGCGCGGGCGCGGGCCGTGTCCGGGCCGGGCTGGGTGCTGGTGGGCGACGCGGCCCACGTGGTGCACCCGCTGGCGGGCCAGGGCTTGAACCTGGGGCTGGCCGATGTGCAGTCGCTGGCCGAGGTGATCGAGCAACGCGAGGCCTGGCGCTCGCTGGGCGACGAGAAACTGCTGCGGCGCCACGCCCGGCGCCGTCACCTGCCCACCCTGGCGATGGCCGGCGTGACCGACGGCCTGTGGCATCTGTTCGCCCAGGATGCCCCGCTGCTGCGCGAGGCCCGTCACCAGGGCCTGCAATGGCTGGACCGGCTGGGACTTGTGAAGAAAGCGCTGGCCGCCCGCGCACTGAATTCCTGAGGACACCTTGATGCATCTGATCTCTCCTGGCCTGCGCTCTGTTCTGACGCGCCTGGCGCTGGCCGTGAGCCTGTCGACGGGCCTGCTGCACGCACCGGTGCTGGCGCAAGAGGCGGCCATCCGCAAGAACCTGCCCGAGCGCCTGCCCAACCTGCCCAAGATTGACGAAGTGGTCAAGACGGCCGTGCCCGGCATCTGGGAGGTTCGCATCGGCACCGATCTGTTCTACACCGACGACCAGGGCAGCCACCTGTTCACGGGCGAGTTGATCGACACCCGCACCCGGGCCAACCTGACGCGGGAGCGCATCGAGCGGCTCACTGCCTTCGAGTTCTCCAAGCTGCCCTTCAAGGATGCCATCGCCATCAAGCAGGGGACCGGAGCGCGCAAGCTGGCCGTCTTCGTGGACCCGAACTGCGGCTATTGCAAGCGCTTCGAACGCGATGTCGCGGGCCTGAAGAACGTCACGGTTCACATCTTCCTCTATCCCATCCTCGGTCCGGACTCCACCACCAAGTCACGCGACATCTGGTGCGCCAAGGACCCGGCCAAGGTCTGGCGCGACTGGATGATCGGCGGCACGGTGCCGCCGTCCACGGCCGGCGCCAAGTGCGACACGGCCGCGCTGGAGCGCAACACCGAACTCGGCCGCAAGCACCGCGTGCAGGGCACGCCGGCCACGGTGTTCGAGGACGGTTCACGCTCGCCCGGGGCGATGCCGGTGGACGAGATCGAGAAGCGTCTGACCGCTGCGGCGGGCAAGGGTTGACAGGGGTGGACGCCACGATGGCAGGCGCGCCCAACGAGCTGCCGGTCTGGGCCCGCCGGCTGGGCCATGCCGGCTTGCTGCCTTTCGTGGGTGGTGCCGTGCTGGTGCACCTGGTGTGGCCCGAGGCCCATCCCTACGCGGTGCTGGCGCTGGCAGCCTACGCGGCCACCATCGTCGCGTTCCTCGGGGGCGTGCACTGGGGGGTGGCCTTCACGCAGGCCCAGCCGGACCCCAAGCTGTTCGCCTGGGGCGTCGTGCCCTCGCTGGTGGCATGGGTGGCCATCGTCATGCCGCCCAGTGCAGGGCTGGTGGTGCTGGGCGCCATGCTCATCGCCTGCTACGCGGTGGACCGGCGCCTGTACCTCGCGCACGGCCTGCAGCGCTGGCTGGTGCTGCGTTTTCGTCTGAGTGCGGTGGCGGCCCTGAGCTGCTTTCTCGGGGCGGCAGGCAGCTGAGGGCCCCACCGGGCCCGCTGCCGCCGAGCCTTCGTGCGCTTGACCTCCCGCCAGTGGAAGACGGCCGCTGTCGTGGCAGCGGTGACGGTGGCGCATCTCTGGCTGATGTCGCTGATGGAGGACCTGGCCCGGCTGGGGCCGGGTGCGGCTGACACCTCGCCTGCCCGCATCGACGTGGCCTTCGTCCGTGAACTCACACAAGCCGAGCCGCCCCCGGTGGCGGCGGTGCGCGCCCCGCCGGCCGCGCAGGCCGAGCCCGCGCCTGTGGCCGCTCCGGCGCCGCTGCCTGCGGCCTCGGCCCCGCTGGAGGCGGCGCCGGTGCTGGAAGCTGCCCAGCTGGCCGCGGCCTCCGAAACCGAGCCGAAGCCCGAACCCAAGCCCGAACCCAAGCCCGAACCCGTCGCGCCGCAGCCCGAGGCTGCCGCGGCGGCCACGCCCGCCCCGACCGCAGAGAGCAGCGCATCGTCCGCCGCCGCGACTGCCCAGGCGCCACAGGCCCTGTCCGCCGCCCCCGGCCCTGCAGCGCCACCTTCGGCCCTCCCTTCAGCAAACGCGCCGGCTGAAGCCTCAGCCTTCGAATGGCCGCCCTCCACCCGCCTGTCCTACAACTTGGTGGGTGACTACCGCGGCCCCGTACAGGGCAAGGCCCGTGTGGAGTGGCTGCGCAGCGGCAACCGCTACCAGGTGCACCTGGATGTGCGCGTGGGGGCGGACTTCGCGCCGCTGTTGTCGCGCCGCATGTCCAGCGACGGCGTGCTCACCGAGGCGGGGCTGAAGCCGCAACGCTACGACGAGGAGACCAAGGTGCTGTTGCGCGAGGTGCGCCGCCAGACCATCTTCTTCGAGCCCGAGCGCATCGTGCTGCCGCGTGGCGGCGTGCAGCCGACGGTGGCGGGCGTGCAGGACACGGCCAGCCAGTTCGTGCAACTGTCCTGGATGTTCACGCTGCAGCCGCAACTGCTGCGCACGGGCCAGACCGTGGAAGTGCCGCTGGCGCTGGCGCGCCGGGTGGACCGCTGGGTCTACGACGTGGTGGGCGAGGAGGTGCTGGACCTGCCGGTGGGGCCGATCAAGGCCTGGTACCTGAAGCCCCGCCTGCAGAGCAAGACCAACAGCGACCTGTCGGTCGAAACCTGGTTCGCGCCCACCCTGCAATACCTGCCGGTGCGCATCCGCATCCGGCAGGACGAAGTCAGCTACATCGATCTCACGCTGGAGCGCCTGCCGCAGCAGGCCTCTGCCTCCGAGGCCCCACCCCCGCGCCGTATAGTCCCGCCATGAGCTACGAGAACATCCTCACCGACACCCGCGGCGAAGGTCCGCACCGCACCGGCCTGATCACGCTGAACCGTCCCAAGCAGCTCAACGCGCTGAACGATGCGCTGATGGATGAGCTGGGCGCGGCCCTGCTGGCCTTCGATGCCGACGAGGGCATCGGTTGCATCGTCGTCACGGGCAGCGAGAAGGCGTTTGCCGCCGGCGCCGACATCTCGGCCATGGCCAAGCTGGAGTACCGAGAGGTCGTTCTCAACGGCTTCATCACCCGCAACTGGGAAACCCTGCTGCGGGTGCGCAAGCCGGTCATCGCAGCCGTGTCGGGCTTTGCCCTGGGTGGCGGTTGCGAACTGGCCATGATGTGCGACTTCATCATCGCCTCGGAGACGGCCAAATTCGGCCAGCCCGAGATCAAGATCGGCATCATTCCGGGCGCTGGCGGCACGCAGCGTCTGCCGCGCGCCGTGGGCAAGTCCAAGGCCATGGACCTGGTGCTCACGGGCCGCATGATGGACGCCGCCGAGGCCGAGCGTTCCGGCCTGGTGTCTCGCGTGGTGCCGGCCGACCGCCTGCTCGAGGAAACCCTGGCGGCGGCGGAAGTGATCTGCCAGCTGGGCCTGCCCAGCGTGATGGCCGCCAAGGCCTGCGTTAACCAGGCGTTCGAGGGGCCGCTGACGGCGGGCATGCTCCACGAGCGTCAGGTCTTCCACTCGCTGTTCGCCACGGCAGACCAGAAGGAAGGCATGGACGCCTTCCTGGCCAAGCGCAAGCCGGTGTTCACGCATCGCTGAGGCCCATCGGCCCGGCTGATCGTCTCAGGGCTGGACCCAACGCCCGCCCGCGGTGTCGAACAAGGCCCGGCGGTGGCCGTCGGGATGCAGTTCCAGCCAGTCCAGCGATTGCACCCGGGCATTGACCATGGCGAAGTGCTCGCGCGAGCCTCGTTCTTCGCTGGCCCTCTCGCTCAGCGGCTCTCCGGGGGCCAGAGGCGACAGGTAGTCCTGCGCGGACGGCGACAGCCGCAGCCGTGCCCAGCGCGCCATGGCCAGGTGGGCGTCGGTTTCGCGGACCAGCAGCACGCGCAGGCGGATCTGCCAGGACAGCTTTGGGCACCAGGCCAGCAGCGTGCCCTCGGGGTGGGCCTCGATCTGTCGCAGCTTGGGTGATCGGTCGTCGGTGTAGAACACCAGACGGTGGCCCGCCGGGTCTGTCTCGCGCAGGGTCACCGAGCGCGCCTCGGCACGCCCTGACTCCACGGTGGCCAGGGTCATGATGCGCCAGCCGTGCTCGCGCTCCTGCGTGGCGCGCTCCAGCTCTTCCCAGCAGGCGCGGTGCAGCAGATGCAGGGACTCGATGCCCATGGCAGTGTGGCCCCTGGCGGTGTCAGCCTTCGCGACGCAGGGCAGGGAACAGGATCACGTCGCGAATGCTGGGGCTGTCGGTCAGCAGCATCACCAGGCGGTCGATGCCGATGCCGCAGCCGCCGGTGGGCGGCATGCCGTATTCCAGCGCACGGATGAAGTCGGCATCGAAGAACATCGCCTCCTCGTCGCCAGCATCCTTGTTGCGCGCCTGCGCGGCAAAGCGCGCGGCCTGGTCTTCGGCGTCGTTCAGCTCTGAAAAGCCATTGGCGATCTCGCGCCCGGTCATGAAGAGCTCGAAGCGCTCGGTGATGCTGGGGTCGCGGTCGGAGGCGCGCGCCAGCGGCGAGACCTCCACGGGGTAGTCGATGATGAAGGTGGGGTCCCAGAGCTGGTCTTCCACCGCGGCCTCGAACAGGCCGAACTGCAGCTCGGCCAGGCTCCAGTGTGCCGGCGGCTCCTCGCCCAGGCTCTTCAGGCGCTGGTGCAGGAAGGCCGCGTCGGCGGCCTGCTCGGGCGTGAGGCCGGCGTGCTTCACCAGCGCCTCGGTCACGGTCAGGCGGGCGAAGGGTTGGTCCAGGTCCACGGGGCGCCCGGCGTAGCTCAGCGTGGCCGAGCCCGTGGCCTGGCGCGCGGCGTGGCGCAGCACCTGCTCGGTGAAGTCCATCAAGTCGTGGTGGTTCCAGTACGCCGCGTAGAACTCCATCATCGTGAATTCCGGGTTGTGCCGGACGCTGATGCCTTCGTTGCGGAAGTTGCGGTTGATCTCGAACACGCGCTCGAA
>JBIKMY010000161.1:0-5442 GCA_044358945.1 Rubrivivax sp. | reverse complement strand
GCCAACATCGTGCTCAACGGGTTTGGAGATGTCCAGGCCGCCAAGCGGGTGCTGGCCGAGTTCGACTGCACCGTGGGCTACCACCCCGCCGACATGAGCAAGCCCGACGAGATCGAGGCCATGGTCAAGTACGCGGAGATGGAGATGGGCGGCATCGACATCCTGGTCAACAACGCCGGCATCCAGCATGTGGCTCCCATCGACGAGTTTCCGGTGGAGCGCTGGGATGCCGTGATCGCCATCAACCTCACTTCGGCCTTCCATACCACCCGCCTGGCACTGCCGGCCATGAAGGCCCGCCGCTGGGGGCGGATCATCAACGTGGCCTCCGCCCACGGCCTGGTGGCCTCGGCCAACAAGTCGGCCTATGTGGCGGCCAAGCACGGCCTGGTGGGCATGACGAAGGCTGTGGCGCTGGAAACCGCCACCACGGCCATCACGTGCAACGCCATCTGCCCGGGCTGGGTGCTCACCCCCCTGGTGCAAAAGCAGGTGGATGCCCGGGCGGTGCAGGATGGCGTCGGCAACGACGAGGCCACCCGCCGGTTGCTGGGCGAGAAGCAGCCATCTCTGCAATTCACCACGCCTGCGCAACTGGGCGAGTTGGCGGTGTTTCTGTGCTCACCCGCGGCGGACAACATCCGCGGGGCGGCCATCAACGTGGACGGCGGCTGGCTGGCCCAGTGAGACGACAGGGCCCGCCTGCAAGGGTTGGCCCGCGCCTCAGCGCAGCATCTGCACCGATCCGCTGACGGTCGAGCTCACGGTCGTCTTGCCCGCCTCCACGGGAAGCGCCTCCTCGGGCGCCGGCATGGCGGCGGCCCGCATCATCGGTGCCCGGGCCATCATGACCGGCGGTTCGGCCGTACCCACCTGCACCTCCCTGATCTGGTAGCCGGAAAAACCGAACTGGCGTGAGTGGCTCTCCGCCCGGGCACGGAAGCGATCGATGGCCTGCCGGGTGGTCTCTTCCTCCACGCGCTCTCGCGCCTCGCGTGAAAGCTCGAAGCCCACCCGGGACACCGTCATTGACGGCAGGCGCCCGACCAGTTGCGCCACCGCAGGCAGATCACGGCCCTCGATCAACAACTCGGCCCGGCCCGTCCACCCCACGATGGATGGCGCGGCGGACCGGCCGGACGGGTTGGCATAACGGGGGCTGAGCGAGAACGCGCCGGTCTGGACTTCTAGCGCCTTGGGGCGCGCGGCTTTGCGGGCCTCGGCCAGGGCGGCATCCAGGGCCTGACGCAGTTGCGATTGCACGACCGCAGCGTCTGCACCCTCGCGCGTGGTGGCCATGGTGACGGACAGCGTGTCCATCGTCACCTCAAGCGATGCGCTGGCCGTCAGGCTCAGCACATTGGACGCCGACACAGCGGCATGCGGCGGGGAATGTTGAGCCTGCGCAGTGGGGGCCCAGGCGGCCATGGCACACCAGAGGACTGTCCAGGCAGCGGTTCTGCGGGTCATGTCTTGTCTCCTCCTACGGGACCGTGGCGTGGGCTCCATGCCCGCGACCATGCGCAACAGATGTAACACAAGGTGACACCGGCTCCTGGCGCACCGGACGAACCGCACAATCCTTGAGCGCCATTTCGAAGGTCTGCGTGACATTCCTCAAGCCCCCTGCCAAGCCGCCCCAGCTCATCGTCGTGGACGATGACGGCCGCATACGTGATCTGCTCAGGCGCTACCTCAGCCAGGAGGGCTTCGAAGTGCTGCTGGCCGAAGACGCGCGCGCCCTGGACCGGCTGCTCCTGCGCGAGCATGCGGACCTGATCGTGCTGGACCTCATGCTGCCTGGCGAAGACGGGCTTTCGGTGTGCAGGCGCATGCGGGCCCGGCAGGACCAGACCCCCATCATCATGCTCACCGCCAAGGGCGACGAGGTCGACCGGATCGTGGGCCTGGAGATCGGCGCCGACGACTACCTGTCCAAGCCCTTCAATCCGCGGGAATTGCTGGCCCGGGTCCATGCGGTGCTGCGCCGGCGTCCCGCCCGAGAGGCCCCGGGCGCGCCTTCCACCCTGGGCGAGAAAGTGGTGTTCGGCCCCTTCGAGCTGGATCTGGCCTTGCGCACGCTCAAGCGTGAGGGCGACCCCCTGCCCTTGACCACGGGGGAGTTCGCCATGCTCAAGGCGCTGGTGCGCCACCCCAGGCAGCCGCTGAGCCGGGACAAGCTGGCCCAACTGGCAAGGGGCCGAGACTTCGAGCCCTTTGATCGCAGCCTGGACGTGCAGGTGTCGCGTCTGCGCAAGATGCTGGAAACCGATCCCGCACATCCACGCTTCATCCAGACGGTGTGGGGCGTCGGTTACGTGTTCGTGCCCGACACAGCTGCCTGATACACATTGCTCACAAGGTACCCCGTGCCGCGTGCGGCATCATGCCCTCATGCGCCTGCACGCTGCCCGCTTCAAGCTGTTCTGGCACACCCTGGGGTGGGTGGCCTTGGGGTTCGGCGCCACGGGGGTTGCCTGGTGGCTGGCCGGCACCTGGGCGGGGTTGGGCCTGGACGAGGCCACTGGCCAGGCCAACGTCGTCAATGCCTACGGTGCCCTCGCCGCAGCGGGTGCAGCCAGCTTGGCCGCGCTGGCCCTGACGGCATGGCAGGTGAACCGCCCCTACCTCGCCCTGTCCCAGGCCACCCAACGGCTGAGCATCGGCGATCTGAGGCTGGAGCTGGACGAGCAGGCGATGGTGCGCGAGATACGGGCCGTCAACGCGGGCTTCAACCGTATGGCGCGCGAACTGGCCCGGGCCGAGCAGGACCGCGCCGTGATGCTGGCCGGCCTGAGCCACGACCTGAGGACGCCTCTGGCCCGGTTGCGCCTGGAGGCCGAGATGAGTGTCACGGACCCTCAGGCGCTGGCGGACATGGCCGCCGACATCGGGCAACTGGACGCCATCATCGACAAGTTCGCCGAGTACGCCCGACCGGAAGTGCCCCAGCCGCAGCCGGTTGATCTGCTTCAGCGCCTGCGGGAGGTTACGCAGGGCTTTGAGGGCGATACCCGCTTGAAGATCGCGGTGGCCCTGCCCGAGGGTGCTGTGGTGATGGCGGACCCCACCGATCTGGGACGGGTGCTGGTGAACCTGCTGGAGAACGCCGCCCGCTACGCCCGTCCCGGTGACGGCCTTCCCGCAGAAGTCACGGCCAGCGCCACCCTGGGGGTGCACGAAGTAGAGCTGGTGCTGGAGGACACCGGGCCTGGCGTTCCAGAGACTCAATTGGGCCTGTTGACCCAGCCGTTCTTCCGGGGCGACGCCGCGCGCACCGAGGCCTCAGGCGCGGGCCTGGGACTGGCGATCGTGGAAAAAGCGGTGAAGCGGATGCGCGGCACGCTGACGCTTCGCAACCGGCCTGGCCGAGGCTTGGAAGTCCGCATCCGCCTGCCCCGGGGCTGAGCTTCCGCTATGAGGTCCCCGCTGGCTGAGGCATCAACTGGCGGGACCGTGGGTCCGCCACAGCAGGCACACCGCACGGGCCTCGATGGCGCGGCCCTCGCCCACCGGGCCCATCTTCTCTGCCGTCTTGGCCTTGACGTTCACCTGGTCCATCGACAGGGCCAGCAGTTTTGCGATGCGCTCGCACATCGCTGGAATGTGCGGCGCCATCTTGGGCGCCTGCGCGACGATGGTGGCGTCCACATTGGCGATGGACCACCCGCGCACACGCACACGGTGAGCCGCCTCGGCCAGGAGCAGCGCGGAGTCGGCGCCGCGAAAGGTGGGGTCGGTGTCGGGGAAATGCCGTCCGATGTCGCCCAGGGCGGCCGCTCCCAGCAAGGCGTCCGTGATGGCGTGCAGCAGGGCATCGGCATCCGAATGCCCTAGAAGCCCTTGGGTGTGAGGAACGCGGACACCCCCGAGCACCAACGGTCGCCCGACTACCAGAGCGTGCGTGTCCCAACCTTCGCCCACGCGCCATGGTGGCCCTGAAGGCTGCAGGCTGGTCGATGCACTCGCCGCTGCGCTGGGAAATGCACTGATGGCGGCGCCGCCCGCCGGCGGCTGTGCGGATGGGTCGCCTGGATCGTGAGGGGATTGCATACGGACGATTTGGAAAAAGGGGTAGCCTGAGAGCCGTCACCTTCTCGAAGACAGCAGGCGGGCCGCCAGCACGAAGTCTTCGGGATAAGTGACCTTGAAGTTCTCCACAGACCCGGGCACCAGCAGCGGCTGCAGGCCCAGCGCCTCCACCGCACTGGACTCATCCGTGACCGCGGTGCCTTCCGCGCGCGAAGCGGCGGCGAGGGCCCGGCGCAGCAGGCCGATGCGAAACATCTGCGGGGTCTGCGCGGCCCACTTGCCGCTACGCTCAACAGTTCCGGCCACACGGCCGGAATGCTCGGACTTCAGTGTGTCCGCCAGCGGCAAGGCCAGCAGGCCGCCCACGGCATCGGGTTGGCAGGCGTCCACCAGCCGGTCGATCCAGTCAGGATGCAGCAAACAGCGGGCGGCGTCATGCACCAGCACCCAATCGTCTGCCTGGGCGCCGCGCGACACCAGTTCCTCCAAACCCGCGGCCACCGAGGCCGCCCGGGTCTCGCCACCGCAGTGGGCCAGCCAGCCCGTGGCGCTTTCGAAATCGGGCATCAGGGTGCGGAAGATCGAGTCCCCGGGCGACAGCACCACCAGGGTGGCGGACAGCCGCCTGACCTGGCCCAGCGCCTTGAGCGTGTGGGCCACCAGCGGTTGACCTGCCAGGTTCACATATTGCTTCGGCCGATCAGCCCCAGACCGCGTGCCCACCCCGGCACAAGGCACCAGGGCGAACAGCCGCCCAGGCGCTGCGGTGTACAAACCCGAAACGTCGTTGCTGCCAGAGCTTGAGGGGAGGCCCGATGCAAAGTCTGCGGGGGCGTCTGGGGCCGTCATGCGGTCGATTCTAGAGAGCACGCCCCATGGACCCCCTCCCTACAATGCGCTGCATCGCCCGCCCCCGCAGGTTCCTGTCGGGGCGGGTGTTGTCTTTACCGCACGATGCAACTTCCTTCCATCGCCCCCGGCAAGCGCTTCACACTGCCCCGCCCCATCGGTTCAGCCGACGCCCTGTTGCTGGCGCGTCTGGCCCAGGCCCGCGTCGCAGAGCAGCGGCTGCTGGCCGTGGTCACGGCCGACCCGGCAGATGCACAGCGCCTGGCCGATGAACTGCCTTTCTTTGCACCCGGCCTGCGCGTGGCGGTCTTCCCCGATTGGGAAACCCTGCCCTGGGACACCTTCAGCCCGCACCAGGACCTGATCTCCGAGCGCCTGGCCACGCTGTGGAAAGTGTTGCAGCGCGAACTGGACGTGGTGCTGCTGCCTGCCACCACCGCGCTCACACGCTTGGCGCCGCCTTCCTTTCTGGCCGGCACCACCTTCCACTTCAAGCAGAAGGCGCGGCTGGACGAGGGGGGGCTCAAGTCGCAGTTGACCCTGGCCGGCTACCAACATGTG
>JBIKMY010000160.1:0-5483 GCA_044358945.1 Rubrivivax sp. | reverse complement strand
TGGCCCTGGGACTTCAGGCCGGCGAAGCGGCCTTGGCTGGAGAAACGCGCCGGGTCGGCGCTGCGCAGTTGCACCTGCATGTCGGTGTCGATCACGCCGGGCGCCAGCGACACGATCTTCGCGCCATGCGGCCGCTCGGCCTCTTCCAGTGCAACGGCGCGGCTGAAGTGGTCCATGCCGGCCTTGGTGGCGCAGTACACCGCGCTGCCGGCCATGGCAAAGCGCCCCAGGCCCGAAGAGATGTTGAGCACCTTGCGCGGGACCTTCATGTCGGCGCTGGCGGCGAGGAAGGCGCTCGTCAGCAGCAGCGGGGCCTCCAGGCTCACGCGCATCGCAGCGGCCACGCTGTCCGGGTCGGCCTGCGACAGCGGGCCCGGTTCCACCAGCAGCGCTGCGTTGTTGATGAGGGTCAGGGAATCCAGCCCGGCACCCGGCAGGCCTTGCACCCAGTCTTTCAGGCGCGCCGCGACCTCGGCGGGCCGTGTCAGGTCTACCGCCCATTGTTCGAGCACGGCCTTGCAGTCCGCAGCCTCTGCCACCAGCGCCGGGTTGGGGGAGCGCTGCAGCGTCAGCACACGGTGGCCGCGTCGCAGCAGTTCACGGGCGATGCCCAGGCCCAGGCCGCGCGAGGCCCCGGTGACGATGGAGACGGGAGTGTGGGCGTTCATGGGATCGCAGGATATGTCAGGCCGCTACCGCGCGTTGCAGTGACCTGAAGGGCCGTTGCCCGCTACCTTCGTTCAGAAGGGCGCGGGACTGTGGAACGACACCGCTTTTCCCAAGGCAGGATGCTCGAATACGAGCCGGGTGGCGTGCAACAGCAGTCGCGCAGAGGCCAGGCATACCGCCGGCGGCGCATACAGGTCGTCCCCCAGGATGGGATGACCGATCGCCGAGAGGTGCACCCGCAGCTGGTGCGAGCGGCCCGTATGGGGCTGCAGTTCCAGTCGCGTCGTCCCTTCTGCGTCCTCGGCGAGCACGCGCCAGTGGGTCAGCGAGGGCTTGCCCTGCTGGTAGTCCACGATCTGCCTTGGACGCCGGGGCCAGTCGGCCATGAGCGGCAGGTCGATCCGGCCCTCGTCGGTGGCCGGCCGGCCGGCCACCACCGCCTCGTAGCGCTTGTCCACCTGCCGGTGCTCAAACAGGCGGCCCAGGGCCCGCTGCATGTCCGGCCCGCGGGCCAGCAGCAGCAGCCCGGAGGTGGCCATGTCCAGCCGGTGCACGGTCAGGGCATCGCCGTACAGCGCCTGCGCGCGCGACGCGGCGCAGTCATGCAGCGCCAGCGGCCGGCCGGGCACCGAGGGCAGGCCGGCCGGCTTGTCCACCACCAACAGGTGGGGGTCGGCATGCAGAATGAAAGGGCGCTCCATGGCGGGCAGCTTAGCTCGGGCGGAGCCCCCATCTCTTCTGGGGCCATGGCGTAACCCCTAACATCGGTAACGTCGAAAGGGGAGTAGCAGGCAGCGCCCGCTGCCGCGGCCCCCCGTCAATACGGCAACCGGCGCCCGCCGGCTGCCCGGGACCGCAGGGAATCCCCCCGCAAGACCTTTCGGCGCGACCCTCAACCCTTTCTCAAGGAGCGTGTCCATGGACACCATCGCGCCGCTTTGGCTGTGGCTTTTCTTTGTCGCGTCGGTCCTCGTCGCGCTGTTCGTCGACTTCGTCGTCCTGCGAAAGCAGGGCGCGCATGCCGTCTCGGTGAAGGAGGCGTTGAACTGGTCGATCATCTGGGTGGCGCTGAGCTTCGCATTCAATGGCCTGTTCTGGTGGGCCGTGATGCAAGACCACGGCGCGGCCACGGCCAACACCAAGGCCATGGAGTTCCTCACCGGCTATCTCATCGAGAAGAGCCTGGCGGTGGACAACATCTTCGTGTTCCTGATGATCTTCACCTACTTAGCCGTACCGCCGGAATTCCAGAAGCGGGTGTTGATGATCGGCATCATCGGAGCCATCGTCTTGCGCACGGTGATGATCCTGGCCGGCTCCTGGTTGATCTCGGAGTTCCACTGGGTGCTGTACGTTTTCGGCGCCTTCCTGGTACTCACGGGCATCAAGATGTGGTGGGCTTCGGGCAAGGAGAATGACCTGGAGTCCAACCCGGCCCTCAAGTTGCTGCGCCGCGTGCTGCCGGTCAGCAAGAACTTCGACGGCGAACGCTTCTTCACGGTGGAGAACGGCAAGCGCATCGCCACGCCGCTGCTGCTGGTGATTGCCCTGGTGGGTCTGACCGACGTGATCTTCGCGGTGGACTCCATCCCGGCCATCTTCGCCATCACGACCGACCCCTTCATCGTGCTGACCAGCAACATCTTCGCCATCCTGGGCCTGCGTGCCATGTACTTCCTGCTGGCGGCGGTGGCGGCCAAGTTCCACCTGCTGAGCTACGGGCTGGCCGTGATCCTCGTGTTCATCGGCACCAAGATGATGTTGATCGATGTCTTCAAGATCCCGGTGGCGGTGTCGCTGGGCGTGGTGGTGGCGGTGCTGGCGTTCACCATGTGGCTAAGCCTGCGCACGGCGCCCAAGCTGCCGGCCTCTGCGGCCGCAGCAAACCCTGGCGGCAAGGACTGAGCGTCCTAAAGCCCGGCACCTGAACCGCTGCACCGTCGCCAGGCCTGCCCTTTGGGGGCAAGTCAGGTGGCGGTTTCTTTTTGTCCAGGGCTTGCAGCAGCCCCGCATGGAGGCGGCGTGACTTTGTTGTGTCGGGAATCGGTACGGGTGCGGGTCCGGGTCCGCGTGTAGGTGCAGGTGCAGGTGCAGGTGCAGGTGCAGGGGGGCCTGGCCCTGTGGCCCATGTCGTGCCATCTGCGGCAGGCCAGGTTCCCGTTGCGGATGCAGACGCGGACCCGGACACGGATACAGACCCGCACACAGGGACGGGCACAGACGCGGCCGCACGTGCGGACACAGACGCGAGCACCGACGCTCACACGCGAAAAAAAGCGGGGCCCGAGGCCCCGCTTTTCATGAGCAGATCAACCGCTGGATTACTGCGGCTGCTGAATCCCGGCAATCGCCCAGGTACCGGGTCGAGGCGAACGACCGCAAGCGCCTGGAGCAGCTTTGCAGCTACGTCACCCAGCCGGTGCTTGCCGACGAGCGGGTGCGGCTCAACTCCGCGAGGCAGGTCGAGCTGAAGCTCAAGACGCCGTGGCGCGACGGAACGACGCACCTGGTGATGAGCCCGCTGGAGTTCATGCAGCGGCTGGCGGCGCTGGTGCCGAGGCCGCAGTTGTACCTGATCAGGTTTGGTGTCCGCGTAACTTCGATGCGCGAAGTGAGCGGCCCCCCGCTGCGCGAACATGGCGTTCTGGCTCCGAACGCGAAGCTGCGTCCTCTGGTGGTGCTGCAAGGCCCGTCCGCGCATGCCCAAGAGGGGACCGAGGCAGTGGCCGCTGGCAACTGCGAGATCGACATGGTCCCGGCCGGGCCGCACCGCACCAGCTGGGCGCGGCTGCTCAAGCGCGTCTTCGACATCGACATGCAGCACTGCCCGAATTGCAGCGCCGGGGAGCTCAAGAACATCTCGGCCATCCTCGAGCGGCAGGTCATCGAGAAGACCCTCACCCACCTGGGGCTGGATCCGCAGTCGCCGCCCAGAGGCAGAGCGCGCGAGGCGGGTCAAGACCGAAGCCACCTGAGCCGCGTCGGCCGTCAAGAACACCTCGCCCCAGGCTGCTGCAACGCCACATCGCAGCCGGGGCGGCGTCACGCGACGCGTCAGCGCGGCACGACCGAAATCAGGGTCAACCCTGAGGGCGAGGTCGCCCGCGAGCGTCATAAGCGACAGAGGGCTTACCAAAGCAGCCATACGCGACGTCACGGTCGCCAAATCCAGACACCTTAAACCACCGCAGGACCGCCACAGGTCGATCTCGAGGGTGTCTGAAAACACCATACACATGCCCCACTGACCGCCTGAATGGCCGAGCCCTCGATCTGCTGCAGACTGCAGCTGTAGGCCACCTTGTTGGGCGAAACCCTGATGTATGCCCGTCAGTTTTCTGCCTAACATTACCTCGGAAATCATTTATTCATGAACTCGGTTAATCAAAGTTTTCGGAGGCAAGACATGCTCAGAAGAGGGTTTGGATTCTTGATGTCTGCCGTTGCCGCTGCAACCTTGATTGCATGCGGCGACGAGCCTCCTGTCCTTCTGACAGGCGCAGTGATCGATGGCTACATTGAAGGTGCAACGGTATGCCTTGACGAAAACGGCGATGGCAAGTGCGGCGCTACGGAACCCAGTTCGGTCACGGACAAGGACGGGAAATACAGTCTTGTCGTTTCAGCGGGACAAGAAAACAAATTCATTCTGGTCGATGTCCCGGCGACTGCAAAAGACTCTGATGACGGTGGTCTGACATTGGCAGCGGCGGGCAAGACCGCGTACATCATGTCTGCTCCAGCTTCACTCCCCCAAGTGGTGTCTCCTCTAACAACACTGCTGGTCGGGAAAATCAAGGCTGACGGCCTGACGTTGAGTGAGGCAAGAGCGCGGGTTTTGGACGAACTGGGCTTGCCTGCTGAAACCGATCTCCACTCCGACCATGTGAAAGCGGGCGACGTGCAAGTCCACACAATGGCTCGCCAACTGGCTGCCCGCTTGCAAGAGACCAAGCGCCAACTTGGCGCTGACGGCAGCGACCCGTTGAACGCCATCTCCAAGAAGCTCAAGGACCAAAACGCCGCACTGGGGGATCCGGTCACCAAGCAACCCGCAGCGTTGATGAATATTCCGGACGATCTTGCCTCGATAGCCGATGGCAAATTGCTCGTTTACAGCATGATCAGCGCGACGGGCAAGCCAATTGTCGCCAGCGCCATGTTGTTCACGCCCAAGGCTCCGGCGCCGCAAGGTGGCCGCCCGCTGATAGTGATTGGTGCCGGTACCACGGGCATCGCGGGCATCTGTGCCCCCAGTAACATCATGCAGGGTCTAGGATTTCTGCCATACGGCGGATTGATTAAGACCTTGATAGACGAAGGATTCGCTGTCGTGATGCCCGACTATGAAGGTCGCGGTCCTGCCGGGGTTCCAGGTTTGCCCGATGCCCACCCGTACCTCCATGTCGGCAGTGCAGGCAATGCGATGGTCCTGTCGGCGGTGGCATCAAAGCGCTTGCTAGGCAGTGCATTATCGGGCGCTTGGGCCGCCTGGGGGCACTCCCAGGGCGGGCATGCTGCGCTGGCAGCCGCGCAATTTGCCGGTTTGGGTGAGCGGCTTGAGCCCTCGCTCGACTACCGCGGTGCGATCGCTGTGGCGCCTGCCTCCCATTTCGCTGAATCGGTGCAAGGACTCCTCTCCATGGCAAGCCAGGCCCAGGCGCAGGCAGCTTTTGGATACTTGGGCACACTTGGCTTCTATGCTTCTTACATCGTTCAGGGAAGCCGCTCCACTGCCAGCCCTCTGGACCCGAATGAGGTGCTCGGCGCTCAGATGAAGCCTGTCCATTCTTCTGCAGGCTCAGACTGCCTCG
>JBIKMY010000007.1:0-19449 GCA_044358945.1 Rubrivivax sp. | reverse complement strand
GGCGGACAAGGAGATGGTGATGCCTGGCGACAACGTGAGCATCACGGTCAAGCTGATTGCGCCCATTGCGATGGAAGAGGGTCTGCGGTTTGCGATCCGAGAAGGCGGCCGCACCGTGGGCGCCGGCGTCGTGGCCAAGATCATCGCCTGATCGATGTGTGACGTCCTCGCCGTCACGACGGCGGGGGTTCTTCTTTCGGTGCCGGGCAACACGGCACATTGCTCTTTCAAGGACACGTCATGCAAAAGCAGAAGATCCGTATTCGCCTCAAGGCTTTCGATTACAAGCTGATCGACCAGTCAGCGCTCGAAATCGTGGACACCGCCAAGCGCACCGGCGCCATCGTCAAGGGCCCGGTGCCCCTGCCCACGCGCATGCAGCGCTTTGACATCCTGCGCTCGCCGCACGTCAACAAGACCAGCCGTGATCAGTTCGAGATCCGCACCCACCAACGCCTGATGGATATCGTTGACCCGACCGACAAGACCGTGGACGCGCTGATGAAGCTCGACCTCCCGGCCGGCGTGGACGTGGAGATCAAGCTGCAGTGATTTGAGCTTGCGGTCGACACGACCGCAAGTTTTGCTATACTAGAAAGCTTCTCCGGGTTTGGCTCGCCGAATCACGGGATTTAACCGCCCCGGCCAATCGATGTCGGGGGTGTGCAACAAGGTCTGCAAAGGGCCCCGTCCTGGGGCGCAGCGTGGACTGGAGAAACAATCATGACGACCGCAGATGCGAGCTACAGGCTCGGTTTGCTGGGGCGCAAGGTGGGCATGATGCGCATCTTCACGGACGATGGCGACGCCATTCCTGTGACGGTGCTCGACGTGTCGAACAACCGCGTTACCCAGGTCAAGACCGTCGAGAACGACGGCTACGCTGCCCTTCAGGTGGCGTACGGCCAGCGCAAGGCCTCACGCGTGACCAAGCCCGAGGCGGGCCACCTGGCCAAGGCCGGCGTGGAAGCAGGCGAGTTGCTGCGTGAGTTTCGCGTGCCTGCTGACGTGGCGGGGCAGTACGCTCCGGGCGCCATGGTGCCCGTGACCCTGTTTGCTGCCGGTCAGATGGTGGATGTGCAGGGTACGTCCATCGGCAAGGGCTATGCGGGCACGATCAAGCGCCACAACTTCAGCTCGCAGCGCGCTTCGCACGGCAACAGCCGTTCGCACAACGTGCCGGGCTCCATCTCCATGGCCCAGGACCCGGGGCGCGTGTTCCCGGGCAAGAAGATGACGGGTCACATGGGCGATGAGACCGTCACCACGCAGAACCTGGATGTGGTTCGTGTGGACGAGGCTCGGCAGCTGCTGCTCGTCAAGGGCGCCGTGCCGGGATCGAAAAACGGCCACGTCGTGGTGCGCCCGGCGATCAAGGTCAAGGCGAAGAAGGGAGGCCAGTGATGCAGCTCGAGCTACTGAACGAGCAGGGCCAGGCCACCTCCAGCGTTGACGCGCCGGACACTGTGTTCGCCCGCGAGTACAACGAGGCCCTCGTGCACCAGGTGGTGGTGGCTTTCCAGGCCAACGCCCGCCAGGGCACCCGTGCCCAGCTGGATCGCGGTGAGGTCAAGCACACCACCAAGAAGCCGTTCCGCCAGAAGGGCACCGGACGCGCCCGTGCAGGTATGACGTCCTCGCCGCTGTGGCGCGGAGGCGGTCGTATCTTCCCGAACCGGCCCGACGAGAACTTCTCGCACAAGGTGAACAAGAAGATGTACCGGGCCGGCATGGCTTCAATCCTCTCCCAGCTGGCTCGTGATGGGCGCTTGGCTGTGGTTGAGTCGCTGTCCATTGATGCCCCGAAGACGAAGCTGCTGGCCCAGAAGTTCAAGGCCATGGGTCTGAACTCCGTGATGGTCATCGCCGACCAGATCGACGACAACCTCGCGCTGGCCTCGCGCAACCTGGCCAACGTGCTGGTCGTCGAGCCCCGCTACGCCGATCCCCTGTCGCTGGTCTTCTACAAGAAGGTGCTGGTGACCAAGGGTGCCATCGAGCAGCTCAAGGAGATGTTCGCATGACCGCCACCACCAAGTTCGACGAGGGTCGTCTCGCTCAAGTGCTGGTCGCGCCCATCATCTCCGAGAAGGCCACGCGCCTGGGTGAAAAGCAGAACCAGGTTCTGTTCAAGGTGCTGCGCAGCGCTACGAAGCCCGAAATCAAGGCGGCTGTGGAGCTGATGTTCAAGGTCGAGGTCGCCTCGGTCTCGACGGTCAACCAGAAGGGCAAGACCAAGCGCTTCGGCCGCAGCATCGGGCGTCGGGATCACGTCAAGAAGGCTTTCGTGGCCCTCAAGCCGGGTCAGGAGCTCAACTTCTCCGGGGAGGCCGCGTAATGGCCGTCATCAAAGTCAAGCCGACTTCGCCGGGCCGCCGCGCCGTGGTGAAGGTGGTGCACAAGCACCTGCACAAGGGCGCGCCTGAGGCCTCTCTGCTGGAGCCGCAGAAGCAGAACTCGGGCCGCAACAACAACGGCCACATCACCATGCGCCACAAGGGTGGTGGTCACAAGCACCACTACCGCGTCGTGGATTTCCGTCGCAACAAGGATGGCATTCCGGCGAAGGTGGAGCGTATCGAGTACGACCCGAACCGGACCGCCCACATCGCACTGCTGTGCTACGCCGACGGTGAGCGTAGCTACATCATCGCGCCGCGCGGCGTCGAGGCAGGTGCAACCCTGCTCAGCGGGTCCGAGGCGCCGATCAAGGCGGGCAACACGCTGCCTATCCGCAACATCCCGGTGGGTTCGACCATCCACTGTGTCGAAATGCTGCCTGGCAAGGGCGCGCAGATCGCACGTTCGGCAGGTACTGCCGTCACGTTGATGGCTCGCGAAGGCACTTACGCGCAGATCCGGTTGCGGTCTGGCGAGGTGCGTCGCATCCACATCGACTGCCGTGCCACGATTGGCGAAGTCTCCAACGAAGAGCATAACCTGCGCCAGTACGGCAAGGCAGGCGCGATTCGCTGGAAGGGTATCCGTCCGACGGTTCGTGGCGTGGCCATGAACCCGGTTGATCACCCGCACGGTGGTGGCGAAGGCCGCACGGGCGAGGGTCAACCGCAAGTCTCGCCCTGGAACACCCTCACCAAGGGCTATCGCACCCGCAACAACAAGCGTACGCAGACCATGATCGTCTCGCGTCGCAAGAAGTAAGAGGAGCGTGCCATGACTCGTTCTCTCAAGAAGGGCCCGTTCGTTGACCACCACTTGATCGCCAAGGTCGAGAAGGCGGTGGCCATCAAGGACAAGAAGCCCATCAAGACCTGGTCCCGTCGCAGCACCATCCTGCCCGACTTCATCGGTCTGACGATTGCGGTGCACAACGGCAAGCAGCACGTGCCCGTGTATGTGACCGACCAGATGGTGGGCCACAAGCTGGGAGAGTTTGCGCTCACCCGCACCTTCAAGGGCCATCCGGCCGACAAGAAGGCGAAGAAGTAAGGGGTATATGGACGTGGAAACCAAAGCAAGCGTTCGCGGTGTCCGCCTGTCAGCCGACAAAGGTCGGCTGGTGGCCGACCTGATCCGCGGCAAGAAGGTGGACCAGGCCCTGAACATCCTGACCTTCACCCAGAAGAAGGCTGCCGGTATCGTCAAGAAGGCTCTGGAGTCGGCGGTTGCCAACGCAGAGCACAACGATGGTGCCGACATTGACGAGTTGAAGGTCAAGTCGATCTACGTGGAGCAGGGTGCCACCCTGAAGCGTTTTTCTGCGCGTGCCAAGGGCCGCGGAAACCGCATCAGCAAGGGCACTTGCCATATCTACGTGACCGTCGGCAACTGAAGGCCAGGAACACCATGGGACAAAAGATCCATCCGACCGGCTTCCGGCTGCCCGTGACCCGTGCATGGTCCTCGCGCTGGTTTGCCAACAGCAAGAACTTCAGCCAGATGTTGGCCGAAGATCTGGACGTACGCGAGTACCTCAAGGCCAAGCTCAAGAGCGCTGCGGTGTCGCGCATCTTGATCGAGCGCCCGGCCAAGAATGCCCGTATCACCATCTTTTCTGCAAGGCCCGGAGTGGTCATCGGCAAGAAGGGCGAGGACATCGAGAATCTCAAGGCTGAACTGGCCAAGAAGCTCGGCGTCCCGGTGGCGGTCAACATCGAAGAGGTGCGGAAGCCCGAGATCGATGCTCAGCTGATCGCCGACTCCATCACGCAGCAGCTGGAAAAGCGCATCATGTTCCGTCGGGCCATGAAGCGCGCCATGCAAAACGCCATGCGTCTGGGCGCCCAAGGCATCAAGCTGATGTCTTCGGGCCGTCTCAACGGCATCGAAATCGCGCGCTGCGAGTGGTACCGCGAAGGCCGCGTGCCGCTGCACACCCTCAAGGCGGACATCGACTACGGCTTTTCCGAAGCCAAGACCACCTACGGTGTCATTGGCGTGAAGTGCTGGGTGTATCGTGGCGACAACCTTGGCCGCGGTGAGGCCCCTGGAGCGCTGAAGGCTGACGAAGGTCAGGATGACCGTCGTGCACGTCGCGGCCCCCGTCCCGGCGCCCCTGCAGGACGCGGGCGCCCTGGTGCCGACCGCGCCCCGCGTGCAGACGCTGCTGCGCCCGCTGGTGATGCACCGAAGACACCGGCTGTCAAGCGCGTACGCCGTGCTGTGGCGCCGGCGGCCGAGTCCAAAGGAGAGTAAACATGCTGCAACCTTCACGGAGAAAGTTCCGCAAGGAGCAGAAGGGCCGAAACACCGGTATCGCCACGCGTGGCGCGGCGGTTTCGTTCGGCGAATTCGGTCTAAAGGCTACCGAGCGTGGCCGATTGACCGCGCGCCAGATCGAGGCGGCCCGTCGGGCCATTTCGCGCCACATCAAGCGCGGTGGACGCATCTTCATCCGCATCTTTCCCGACAAGCCGATCTCCCAGAAGCCGGCCGAAGTCCGAATGGGCAACGGCAAGGGCAATCCGGAGTACTACGTCGCGGAAATCCAGCCGGGCAAGGTGCTTTACGAGATCAACGGTGTGCCCGAGACGCTCGCGCGCGAGGCCTTTACGCTGGCTGCGGCCAAGTTGCCGTTGCGCTGCACCTTCGTGGCCCGCCAGGTCGGCGCCTGATTGGAGACCCCGATGAAAGCATCTGAACTCAGAGCCAAGAGCGTGGCCGAACTGGAGAAGGAGGTGTCCGACCTCCTGAAGGCCCACTTCGGTCTGCGCATGCAGAAGGCCACGCAACAGCTGACGAACCATACGCAGCTGGGCAATACGCGTCGCGATATCGCACGCGCCAGGACTATCCTGGCCCAGAAGAAGAAAGAAGGTGCCCAATGAGCGAAGCTCAGGCTGCCGTGAAGAACACGAGGACCTTGGTTGGCAAGGTCGTCAGTGACAAGCGGTCCAAGACCGTGACTGTGCTGGTAGAGCGCCGTGCAGCGCACGAGCTGTACGGCAAGATCGTGGCCAAGTCGCGCAAGTACCACGCCCATGATGAAAAGGGCGAGTACAAGATGGGTGACGTGGTCGAAATCGCCGAAGGCCGGCCAATTTCCAAGACTAAGTCCTGGACCGTGACCCGGTTGGTGGAGAAGGCCGGCCTGGCCTGATAGCGGCAAGTGCAGGCCGCCAAAGGGTTATTCACCCGATGGTGCTGTTACAAGCCGGATTGCCGGGACACTGGCGCCGGCTTCGCCGTTTGTACGGCGGCACGGTTCAACTCATTAGCGCGAGGATTCCATGATCAAGGTTGGTGACAAGCTCCCGGCGGGCACCCTTCATGAGTTTGTCGAGGTCGAGGGCAACGGTTGCTCCATTGGCCCGAATGCGTTCGACATTGAAAAGGCAACGGCTGGCAAGACCATCGCTCTGTTTGCGCTGCCGGGTGCCTTTACGCCCACCTGCTCGGCCAAGCATGTGCCGGGCTATGTGGAGAAGGCCGCCGAACTGCAGGCTGCGGGCGTGGACGAGATCTGGTGCGTGTCTGTCAATGACGCCTTCGTCATGGGTGCTTGGGCTCGCGATCAGAAGACCGCGGGCAAGGTGCGAATGATGGCCGATGGCAGCGGTGACTTTGCCCGCGCCACGGGCCTGACGTTGGACCTGACCGCGCGCGGTATGGGTTTGCGGTCCAACCGCTATTCCATGCTCGTGGTGGACGGCGTTGTGAAGTCGCTCAACGTGGAAGCGCCGGGCAAGTTTGAAGTCAGCGATGCAGGCACGATCCTGGCGCAGTGCAAGAGCGCTTGACAACCCGAAAAGAAAACGGCTAGACTACCAAGCTTTCCCGCAAGAAGCCCAGGACGCAAGCGCCTGGAGCCGATGCGGGTTCCGCCCAACCGGGCGCTCGCCGTGTGATTCACCGGTGAGTGCCCGACGGGCCCAAGACTGATCTCTCAGTGTTCCTGAGAGTTCAAGTTGGGGATGAATCATGATTCAAATGCAGTCGCGGCTGGACGTCGCGGACAACACGGGCGCGAAGTCCGTCATGTGCATCAAGGTGCTCGGTGGCTCCAAGCGTCGCTACGCCGGCATTGGTGATGTCATCAAGGTCAGCATCAAGGAAGCCGCACCGCGGGGCCGCGTCAAGAAGGGCGAGGTCTACAGCGCCGTGGTCGTCAGAACCGCCAAGGGCGTACGCCGTCAGGACGGATCGCTGGTGAAGTTCGATGGCAACGCGGCCGTGCTGCTCAACGCCAAGCTCGAGCCGATCGGCACCCGCATCTTTGGCCCGGTCACGCGCGAACTGCGCTCTGAGCGGTTCATGAAGATCGTGTCGCTGGCACCTGAAGTGCTCTGACCCGCCAGAGCCAATCCCCACAGGATCGATCATGAACAAGATTCGCAAAGGCGACCAGGTCATCGTGTTGACGGGTCGTGACAAGGGCAAGCGCGGCACCGTGACGCAGCGCGTCGACGAGGAGCGTGTTGTCGTCGAGGGCATCAACGTGGTGAAGAAGCACGTCAAGCCCAACCCCATGAAGGGCACGACGGGTGGTGTGATCGACAAGACCATGTCTATCCACCAGTCCAACGTGGCGATCTTCAACGCCGCCACGGGCAAGGCCGATCGCGTGGGCATCAAAGTGCTGGCTGACTCGTCCAAGGTTCGGGTCTTCCGCTCCAGTGGCGAAGAAATCAAGGCCTGAAGCCGGACCTGACCACAGGAATCACTCACATGGCTCAACAACAGACAGCGCGCCTGCAGGCGCACTACCGCGACACCATCGTGCCGGGGCTCATCGCCAAGTTTGGCTATAAGTCCACGATGGAAGTGCCGCGCCTGACCAAGATCACCCTGAACATGGGCGTCAGCGAGGCCGTTTCCGACAAGAAGGTCATGGACAACGCCGTGGGCGACCTGACCAAGATCGCGGGTCAAAAGCCTGTGGTCACGAAGAGCAAGAAGGCTATCGCGGGCTTCAAGATTCGCGACGGGGTGCCCATTGGTTGCATGGTCACGCTGCGCGGCCAGCGGATGTACGAATTCCTCGATCGTTTCGTCACCGTGGCACTGCCCCGCGTGCGAGATTTCCGTGGCATCTCCGGTCGCTCCTTTGACGGCCGTGGCAACTACAACATCGGCGTCAAGGAACAGATCATCTTTCCGGAAATCGACTACGACAAGATCGATGCCATCCGCGGGATGAACATCAGCATCACCACCAGCGCGAAGACGGACGACGAGTGCAAGGCCTTGTTGGCTGCATTCAAGTTCCCGTTCAAGAACTGACGTACCGAACGAAAGCAACAAATGGCCAAAATGTCATTGAAGCAGCGCGAGGAAAAGCGCGAGAAGCTCGTCGCCAAGTACGCCAAGAAGTACGCGGAACTGCAGGAAACGGCTCGCAACGCCAAGCTCAGCGACGAAGAGCGCTATGCGGCACGCTTGGAGCTTCAGAAGCTTCCGCGCAATGCCAACCCTACCCGCTTGCGCAACCGCTGCGAGCTCACCGGCCGCCCGCGCGGCACCTTCCGCAAATTCGGCCTTGCCCGCAGCAAGATCCGTGAACTGGCGTTCAAGGGCGACATCCCCGGTGTCGTCAAGGCCAGCTGGTAAGCGTCAGGGCAGATCAGGAGTCATCCCATGAGCATGAGTGATCCCATTGCGGACATGCTGACGCGCATTCGCAATGCGCAACTCGTTGAAAAGGCCAGCGTGGCCATGCCGTCTTCCAAGCTGAAGGTGGCCATCGCGCAGGTGTTGCAGGACGAGGGCTATATCGAGAACTTCAAGGTTTCGAGCGACGCCGGCAAGAGCCAGCTGGAAATCGGCCTGAAGTACTACGCCGGACGTCCGGTCATCGAGCGTATCGAGCGGGTCAGCCGGCCCGGCCTGCGCGTGTACCGCGGCCGCGACGCGATTCCGCAGGTGATGAATGGCCTGGGTGTGGCCATCGTCACCACACCCCGAGGTGTCATGACTGACCGCAAGGCGCGTCAGACTGGCGTCGGTGGTGAAGTGCTCTGCTACGTCGCCTGATAGGAGAGGAACGATGTCCCGCGTTGGAAAAATGCCGGTCGCCGTCCCCAAGGGCGTTGACGTCCAGGTCACGGCAGACCAGATCACGGTCAAGGGTACGAACGGTACGTTGGTTCGTCCGGTGCACGCTCTTGTGCAGGTGCTCAGCGAAGGCGGCGTGTTGAAGGTGGCTCCGGCCTACGACAGCAGCGAGGCCAATGCCATGAGCGGCACGATGCGTGCGCTGCTGGCCAACATGGTCGAGGGTGTGGGCAAGGGCTTCGAGAAGAAGCTGTCGCTGGTGGGAGTGGGTTTTCGTGCCCAGGCCCAAGGCGCCAAGCTCAACCTGCAAGTGGGCTTTTCTCACCCCGTGGTCAAGGAAATGCCTGAAGGCGTGAAGGTGGAGTGCCCGACCCAGACCGAAATCATCATCAAGGGTGCGGATCGCCAGGCGGTGGGCCAAGTGGCGGCCGAGGTGCGTGCCATCCGTCCGCCGGAGCCTTACAAGGGCAAGGGGATTCGATACGCTGGTGAGCGTGTCGTCCTCAAGGAAACCAAGAAGAAGTAAAGAGGTCCGCCATGCTGAACAAGAAGGAACAGCGCCTGCGTCGAGCACGGCAGACCCGCACCCGGATTGCGATCCAGGGCGCGGCCCGGTTGTCGGTTTTCCGCTCCAACCTCCACATCTACGCCAGCATCATTTCTGGCGATGGCAGCAAGGTCCTGGCCACCGCCTCCACCGCCGAGAAGGATGTGCGCGCCGAGTTTGCCAATGGCGGCAACGCAGCGGCCGCGTCTGCGGTGGGCAAGCGTATCGCCGAGAAGGCCAAGGCCGCTGGCATCGAGAAGGTCGCGTTCGACCGCGCTGGCTTTGCCTATCACGGTCGGGTCAAGGCCCTGGCCGAAGCCGCGCGTGAAGCCGGCCTGCAGTTCTGACGTCCGAGTACCAAGGAAACCCACATCATGGCAAAGTTTCAACCACGGGTTGCCGATGAAGGTCGCGATGACGGCCTGAAGGAAAAGATGATCGCGGTCAACCGCGTGACCAAGGTCGTCAAGGGCGGTCGTATTCTCGGATTCGCTGCGCTAACTGTCGTTGGAGACGGCGATGGCCGCATCGGCATGGGTAAGGGCAAGGCGCGTGAAGTGCCGGTGGCCGTGCAGAAGGCTATGGAAGCCGCGCGCCGTGGGATGTTCAAGGTGTCCCTGCGTAACGGTTCCATCCATCACAACGTGATTGGCGAGCATGGCGCGGCGCGCGTTCTGATGGCTCCGGCTCCGGCCGGTACCGGCATCATTGCCGGCGGCCCGATGCGTGCGGTGTTCGAGGTCATGGGCGTGACCGACATCGTCACGAAGAGCCACGGCTCCACCAACCCCTACAACATGGTGCGTGCCACGCTGGACGCGCTCAAGCGCTCCACCACCGCAGGTGAAGTGGCGGCCAAGCGCGGCAAGACGGTTGAAGAAATCTTCAACTGATGCGCTCAGGAGAACAACATGTCTGACAAGAAGACGGTCACCGTCAAGCTGGTACGCAGCCCCATCGGATGCAAGGCGTCCCATCGCGCTACCGTGGTGGGCCTGGGTCTGCGCCGGCTCAACAGCGTTTCCGTGCTGGAAGACACGCCGGCCGTGCGCGGGATGATCAACAAGATTGCCTACCTGGTGAGCGTGCAGTGATGAACCTCAACAACATCAAGCCCTGCAGCGGCGCAAAGCATGCCAAGCGCCGTGTCGGTCGTGGTATCGGTTCCGGCCTGGGTAAGACCGCAGGCCGCGGTCACAAGGGGCAGAAGTCTCGCGCGGGCGGCTTCCACAAGGTAGGCTTCGAAGGCGGCCAGATGCCGCTGCAGCGTCGTCTGCCCAAGCGGGGCTTCAAATCGGCCTCGTTGAAGTACAACGCCGAAATCTCCCTGAAGGACCTGCAGTTGCTGTCCATCGAAGAGGTGGACATGCTGGCGCTGAAGCAGGCCGGACTGGTTCCTCAGTTGGCCAAGGTGGTCAAGGTGATCAAGTCTGGCGAGATCGCCCGCAAGGTCGTGCTCAAGGGTATCGGTGCCACGGCCGGCGCGCGCGCAGCCATCGAGGCCGCTGGCGGCAGCTTGGCCTGATCTCGGGCACCGACAGCATCGCTTCCTGACGTCCTACAAAGCCTGTGGCAACCAACGCAGCACAACTGGCCAAGAGCGGCAAGTTCGGTGACCTCCGTCGCCGGCTTGTCTTTCTGTTGCTGGCCTTGGTGGTGTACCGCATCGGTGCGCACATCCCCGTGCCAGGGATTGACCCTGGCCAGCTCGAGCAGCTTTTCAAGAGCCAGAGCGGCGGCATCCTGAACCTGTTCAACATGTTCAGTGGCGGCGCACTGTCGCGCTTTACCGTGTTTGCGCTGGGCATCATGCCCTACATCTCCGCATCGATCATCATGCAGTTGATGACCTATGTGGTGCCGACACTGGAGGCGTTGAAGAAGGAAGGCGAATCCGGGCGGCGCAAGATCACGCAGTACACGCGTTACGGCACCTTGCTCTTGGCGGTGTTTCAGTCTCTGGGCATTGCGTATGCGCTAGAGGGCTCGCCGGGTCTGGTCCTGAGCCCGGGCTTCGGGTTCCGAATGACGGCGATGGTGAGCCTCGTGGCTGGCACCATGTTCCTGATGTGGCTGGGTGAACAGATCACCGAGCGCGGCCTGGGCAACGGCATCTCCATCATCATTTTCGCAGGCATCGTTGCGGGCTTGCCCAGTGCGATCGGCGGGCTGTTCGAGTTGGTGCGTACGGGTGCCATGAGCATCATCGCCAGCCTGTTCATCATTGCGCTGGTGGTCTTCGTGACCTTTGCGGTGGTCTTCGTGGAGCGAGGACAGCGCAAGATACTGGTCAACTATGCCAAGCGTCAGGTTGGCAACAAGGTGTATGGCGGCCAGTCGTCGCATCTGCCGCTGAAGCTGAACATGAGCGGGGTGATCCCGCCGATCTTCGCGTCTTCGATCATCCTGCTGCCAGCCACTGCAGTGGGCTGGATCGCCACGGGTTCCGGTGACGGCTGGTTCACACGTTTCTTGAAGGATTCCTCGGCGCTGCTGCAGCCGGGTCAACCTGTGTACGTGATGTTGTACGCGGCGATGATCGTCTTCTTCTGCTTCTTCTACACCGCGCTGGTCTTCAACAGCCGTGAGACCGCCGACAACCTGAAGAAGAGTGGCGCGTTCATTCCAGGCATCCGCCCGGGGGATCAGACCGCCAAGCACATCGATCGCATCCTCGCCCGCCTGACGCTGGCCGGTGCCATCTACATCACACTCGTGTGCCTGCTGCCCGAGTTCCTGGTGTTGAAGTACAACGTGCCCTTCTACTTCGGTGGAACTTCCCTGCTGATCATCGTGGTGGTCACCATGGATTTCTGGGCGCAGGTGCAGAGTTATGTCATGAGCCAGCAATACGAGTCACTTTTGAAGAAGGCAAACTTCAAGGCGGGCTAATGACATGGCCAAGGATGACGTCATCCAGATGCAGGGGGAGATTGTCGAAAATCTACCGAATGCCACCTTCAAGGTGAAACTGGAGAACGGACACGTGGTCCTCGGTCATATATCCGGAAAGATGCGAATGCACTACATCCGCATCCTGCCGGGAGACAAGGTGACCGTGGAGCTCACGCCCTACGATTTGAGTCGCGCGCGGATCGTGTTCCGCGCCAAGTGAAAAGGTCAAGGAGAAGACCATGAAAGTCGCCGCTTCGGTCAAGAAGATGTGCCGTAACTGCAAGATCATCCGTCGCAAGGGTGTGGTTCGCGTGATTTGCACCGACCCTCGCCACAAGCAGCGTCAGGGTTGACCAGGGCCAACTGAAGGACATACACCATGGCACGTATCGCCGGCATCAACATTCCGCCGCACAAGCACACCGAGATCGGGTTGACCTCGATCTACGGCATTGGTCGCACCACTGCGCAGAAGATCTGCACAGCGGTGGGCGTGCCGTTCTCGAAGAAGATCAAGGATCTGACCGACTCCGATCTGGAAAAGATCCGTGACGAGATCGGTCGCATGACGATCGAGGGCGACTTGCGTCGCGAGATGTCCATCAACATCAAGCGCCTCATGGATCTGGGGTGCTACCGTGGCATACGCCATCGCAGGGGTCTGCCCATGCGCGGCCAGCGTACACGCACCAATGCGCGCACCCGCAAGGGCCCGCGCAAGGGCGCTGCGGCACTGAAGAAGTAAGCCCTCGCACTTCGCATCTGAGAGAATCAAGACATGGCCAAGGCACCCGTCAATACCGCAGCGCGGCGCGTCAGCAAGAAGATCCGCAAGAACATTGCGGATGGCATCGCGCATGTGCACGCTTCGTTCAACAACACGATCATCACCATCACCGATCGCCAGGGCGGCTCGCTTGCCTGGGCTTCCAGTGGTGGACAGGGCTTCAAGGGCTCTCGCAAGTCCACGCCCTTTGCGGCCCAGGTAGCCGCTGAGGTGGCCGGCCGTGCGGCGCAGGAGCAGGGCATCAAGAACCTGGACGTGCGCATCAAGGGCCCCGGGCCGGGCCGCGAGTCCAGCGTGCGCGCCCTGGCCTCCTTGGGCATCCGGATCAACTCGATTTCCGATGTGACCCCGGTCCCCCACAACGGCTGCCGCCCGCAAAAGCGTCGCCGTATCTGATGCCCTTGGTTGACCTGGCGGTGTTTCGGCCCCGCTGGTCAGCTGTGGCAATGAGGCCTGGCTGATGCCGGGCCTTTTGAACTGGTGAAGCTCCCGACATTCGCAGCTTTTCACCGCAAGCCCACCGTCTGCAGGTGCCCTGGGTAACTTGACAGACTCGCGCGGGATGGCCTTGAGAGCCTCGCCGCGTCAGACAGACAGAACCGAAGAAGGACTCTCTCGTGGCACGTTATCTCGGCCCCAAGGCCAAACTCTCCCGCCGTGAAGGCACGGACCTGTTTCTCAAGAGCGCCCGTCGGCCCATCGCCGACAAGGCCAAGTTCGAGAGCAAGCCAGGTCAGCACGGCCGCACCAGCGGCTCCCGCACCTCCGATTTCGGGCTTCAGCTGCGCGAGAAGCAGAAGGTCAAGCGCATGTACGGTGTGCTGGAGCGCCAGTTCCGCCGCTATTTCGCCGAGGCCGAGCGCCGCAAGGGCAACACGGGTGCGAACCTGCTGACGCTGCTGGAGTCGCGCCTGGACAACGTGGCCTACCGCATGGGCTTCGGCTCGACGCGTGCCGAGGCCCGGCAGCTGGTGTCGCACAAGGGTCTGACGGTCAACGGCCAGGTGGTGAACATCCCGTCCTACCTGGTGAAGGCCGGTGACACCGTCTCCGTGCGTGAGAACGCCAAGAAGCAGCTGCGTGTGCAAGACGCGCTCAAGCTCGCCGAGTCCATTGGCATGCCCGCCTGGGTGCAGGTGGATGCTTCGAAGATGGAAGGC
Organism: Rubrivivax sp.; assembly: GCA_044358945.1. Taxonomy (GTDB): domain Bacteria; phylum Pseudomonadota; class Gammaproteobacteria; order Burkholderiales; family Burkholderiaceae_C; genus Rubrivivax. The sequence continues at coordinate 5,606 of JBIKMY010000007.1, read as the reverse complement.
GTGTTCAAGAAGACGCCTGACCGCGACGAGTTCGGCAGCGACATCAAGGAAGCGCTGATCGTCGAGTTGTACTCGCGTTGATGAGTTTCCAGGCGGGCGGTCTTCTTGGCTGAGCAAGCCGCGGAAGTCCTCACCGTCGTTTGTTTCATGGTGCTGCGTCTGCCGGGCGAACAGCATCCCATCCATAGCCCGGCACGGTCCATCAGCCTTATCGGTGTGACGAGCCGAGGGTATTGAGAGGTACACGACTTCATGCAAACCAATCTGCTGAAACCCACCAAGGCCATTCAGGTCGAACCCCTGGGCGGGCATCGCGCCAAGGCAGTGCTCGAGCCCTTCGAGCGCGGCTACGGCCATACCTTGGGCAATGCGCTTCGCCGCGTGCTGCTGTCCTCGATGGTCGGCTACGCCCCCACCGAGGTCACCATCGCGGGCGTGCTGCACGAGTACTCTGCCATCGACGGCGTCCAGGAAGACGTCGTGCACGTGATGCTCAACCTCAAGGGCGTGGTGTTCAAGCTCCACAACCGTGACGAGGTGACCCTGGTGCTGCGCAAGGAGGGCGAAGGCCCGGTACGCGCCAGCGACATCCAGACGCCGCATGACGTCGAGATCATCAACCCTGACCATGTGATCGCCCACCTGTCCCAGGGCGGCAAGCTGGACATGCAGATCAAGGTGGAGAAGGGCCGTGGCTATGTGCCGGGCAATGTGCGCCGTCTGGGCGACGAATCCACCAAGACCATCGGCCGCATCGTGCTGGACGCCTCGTTCTCTCCCGTGCGCCGCGTCAGCTACGCCGTCGAGAACGCCCGCGTCGAGCAGCGTACCGATCTGGACAAGTTGGTCATGGAGATCGAGACCAACGGCGCGATCTCCCCCGAGGAAGCGATCCGCGCCTCGGCCAAGATCTTGGTCGAGCAGCTGCTGGTGTTCACGCAACTCGAAGGTGCGGGCGTGGTCGACATCGGTGAGCTGACCCGTTCGCCCGAGGGTCCTGAGCCGCCCGCCATCCTGATGCGTCCGGTGGATGAGCTGGAGCTGACCGTGCGCTCGGCCAACTGCCTGAAGGCCGAGAACATCTATTACATCGGCGATCTGGTTCAGCGCAGCGAGACCGAGCTGCTCAAGACGCCGAACCTGGGCCGCAAGTCCCTCAACGAGATCAAGGAAGTGCTGGCCTCCCGAGGCCTGACGCTGGGCACCCGGCTGGAAGGCTGGCCGCCCAAGAGCCTGGAGCGTCGTTGAGACGTCTGGCCCGTTTCTGATCGATCCTTCCCAAGAGACATCCACGAGCGCCTCTCCGGTACCTGATACGGCCGGAGCTTTCATACAGACGACGGAGTTACAAGATGCGCCACCGTAACGGGCTTAGAAAGCTCAACCGCACCAGCGAGCACCGCGCCGCCATGCTGCGCAACATGTGCAATTCCCTGATCCAGCACGAGGCTATCAAGACCACCGTGCCCAAGGCCAAGGAACTGCGCCGTGTGGTCGAGCCCCTGATCACCCTGGCCAAGCAGCCCACCCTGGCCAACCGACGCCTGGCTTTCGACCGCACGCGTGACCGCGATGTGGTGACCAAGCTGTTCAACGTGCTGGGCCCTCGTTTCCAGGCCCGGCCTGGCGGCTACACGCGCATCCTCAAGATGGGCTTCCGCGTGGGCGACAACGCTCCCATGGCCTTCGTCGAGTTCGTGGATCGTCCGGAAGAAGCTGCCGCTGCTCCCAGCGACGCATCTGCCGAGTGACTGAACGGCGCTGCGGGCCGCTGACGCGCATGCAGCGTCAGGCCCGCGTCGCGCCTCCCTGAAGCCGCTGCCCTGACGTGATAGGGTTCGCCTGAGGCTGTCACGAAACACACACACAGGCCGCACAAGGCCTGTACAGACGCGGCGGACGCCGGTTCCTACAGTCCTGTCATCGATTTCACCGATGACAGGAGACCTGGATGAACCGCCCCCGCTCTGCTCTTCGCAAGCCTCTGATCCGCCTTGCCGTGGCGAGCAGCCTGCTGGTCTTGCTGGCCGCCTGTGGCGGAGGTGGACCGGTCCAAGAGCCCAACACAGACGCCACGATCACCGGCGCCGTGGTCAAGGGGCCCGTAGCGGCAGGTCAGGTCTGCGCTTACTCGATCGTCGATGGCGTGCAGGCCCAGCAACGCGCCTGTTCGGCCACCGATGACCAGGGCCGCTACACCATCCGCCTGCTGTCGGTGAACCCCGCGGGCGAGACGCTCGTGGGTATGCGTCCGGCCAAGTCACCTTGACGGCTGCGGCCTGCGGCAGCGTGATCAGCTGCGAGGAGTCCAGCGATGAGGCAGCAGCTCGTCGATGCGGCTGGCCGGATGTGTCGGCAGCCGCTGCATCACATCCTTGAGGTACGCGTAGGGCTCGTGCCCGTTGATGCGGGCCGAGTGCACCAGGCTCATCACGGCCGCTGCTCGTTGGCCGGCACGCAGGCTACCTGCGAACAACCAGTTCGACCTGCCGATGGCCACCGGCCTGATGTGGTTCTCCACCCAGTTGTTCGAGATCGGCACCTCGCCGTCGTGCACGAACCGCGTGAGCTCGTCCCAGCGCTTGAGGCTGTAGTCGATGGCTTTCGTCGTTGCCGAGCCCGGCGGCACCAACTGGGCTTGCGCGATCAGCCAGCGGTGGAACACCGCCAGTAAGCGGCGCGACTTGCGCTGCCGTATTCGTCGCCGCTCATCGGCGGACTTGTCCTCGATCTGCCGCTCGATGCGGAACAGCACCTGATGGAACCGTAGCGCCTGGCGACCCACTTCGCTGCTGTGGTTGGCCCACAGCTCGTGGAACTTGCGCCGGGCATGCGCCATGCACTGGGCGGAGGTCACGCCCTTGGTCGTTGCAGCTCGGTAGCCGCTGAACCCGTCGGTCACGAGCGTACCCTTCCAGGCGCCCGGCGTGTCCAGCTGGAGGAACTCGTGCACGTTGTGGCCGCTGCGGGTCTCGGTGAACTCGAAGACCACGGCGCGCACCGGGTTCGTGCTCGGCGTGCTGTATGACCACACGTACGCCCGGTGCGTCTTGCCGTTGCCCGGCTTGAGCATCGCCACCGGCGTCTCGTCAGCGTGCAGTACCGCGTGGCGCCGCAGCTCCTGGCCCAGCGCCTGCACCAGTGGCTGCAGCTGCGCCCCGCACTCGCCCACCCACTGCGCAAGCGTGGAGCGCGCGATGACCAGGCCCGCGCGCTCGAAGATCGCTTCCTGGCGGTATAGCGGCAGGTGATCGAGGAACTTGGCCACCAGCACCTGTGCCAGCAGCCCGGCCGTGGGGATGCCCTTGTCGATCACGTGTGCCGGCACGGGCGCCTGCACCAGCTTCTCGCAGTGCCGGCACGCCCACTTGCCGCGTACGTGGCGCTCCACCGTGAACACTCCGGGCTCATAGTCGAGCTTCTCGGCCACATCCTCGCCAATACGCAGCATCGGGCAGCCGCATCCGCACACGGTGCTCGCGGGCTCGTGGTGCACGTCGCGCCGCGGCAGGTGAGGGGGAAGCTTCTCGCGCTTGGGCTGCTTCTTGCCGACCTTCTCATCGGCCGCATCCACGTCCACGCCCAAGCGCTTCATCTCCTGGCCGAGGTCGGCCAGGTCCTCCTCCAGCGTGTCTTGCAGCAGGCTCTTCTGCTCGGCGGTGCCGGTGAACTTCTCGCTCGTGGCGGCGTACTTCAGCCGCCGCAGCACCGCCACCTCGTGCGTGAGCTTGTCGATGAGCGCCTGCTTGAACGTGGCCTCGCGCTCGCGCTGCTCGATGAGCGCGTCCTTGGTGTGCAACTGCTCGTCGCGCTGGGCCACCTGGGCCATCAGCGCGAGCATCGCCTGGCGCACCTGCGGGGTCAGGGATTGCAGCTCTTGTGCGCTGATCATGGACCATGATCGTGCCGCACCGAGCCCGGATGCACATCAGCACATCCGGCAATTGCACAACCGCGGGGACTTCGAGTCAGATCACGCGGATGATCCCCGCGTCACCCAGCCGCTGCCAGGGCAGGCCGAGCACGAGGGCATCGAGCTGCGCGGTGCTCAGGTTGAGCGTGCTCGCACCCGATCCCCAGACGAACTTGCCCACGTTGAGCCGCCGCGCGGCCAGCCACACGCCGATGCCATCGTGCACGAGTACCTTCATACGGTTGGCGCGCCGATTGGTGAACAGGTAGGCGTGGTGCGGATGCGCGGCGCCGAAGACGGCCACGACCCGTGCGAGCGCTGCTTCCGTGCCCAGCCGCATGTCCAGCGGCTGCACCGCCATCCACACCGCCTCCACGCGGATCAACCCAGCACCTCGCGCAGCCAGGCCGCACTGGCGCTGTCCAGGGGCAGGGTCACGGCGACCTTGGTGGGGCCGCGGTGGATCTGCACGTCTACCGTGCCGGGGGGTGGGGCTGGCGCCGGTGCGCGGTCAGCCACCATCGGCAGCTGGACGAAGCTCGGCGCAGCAGCAGGGCTCCCCGAGCCGGGCCCCGCCGCCGACGACACCACCAACTCCGCCTCGTGCTCGCGCACCCAGCGCCGCAACATATTGGCGTTGAGTCCGTTGGCCAGCGCCACCGCCGCCGTCGAGGCGCCCGGCTGGCGCGCCAGATCGATCACCCTGGCCTTGAACTCGTCAGAGTGCCGGCGCCAGCCTCGCTTGGCCGGCCTCACCACATCGGGCTTGGTCTCGATTGTGTCCATGTGTCCACGCAGTTGTGTGTGGACACAAGCATCCTCGACCAGCTATGCAGATTCAAGGTGGGTTGGCCGGACGCATACAGCAGACCCGACCCAAGCCGCGACAACGCCGCCTACGCGCGGCGCGCGCAACTACGGTCTGGCCCTGGCCGCCGTCTCCAGTTTGCAGGCCAGTCTGCCGGTGACCGAAGGTACCCGGGTGACGCTGGAGCAGACGCTGCAGGAACTCGACCAGGCCTTTGCGCCTGACCGGGCGGCCGTTCAGGACCTGAAGTTCAAGGCCGCCATGCAGGGCTTCCTCTCCGGCCCGCGCAACGCCTCGGGTGTGTCGCCTGCGGGCATGGCGGCTGCGGTCTCGCTGCACCTGGAAGCCTTGCCGCAAAGCGCGGGCGTCCTTCCCGCCATGCCGGCGCTGGGCCCTCAGACGGTCACCCCGTTGCCCACCGTGCCCACGGACGGCCCGGCGTGCAAAGTCACCGTCAGTCAGCCCGCTGCAGGCGGCCAGTACTACTTCCCCATGACGCCTTTCAGCTTCTGCGTGCGCCAGGTGCAGCCCGAGCAGTGCGAAGTCAACACCATGCAGGGCCTGTTGCGTGGCGACAAGCTCTACAACGCCCTGCAGGGCCCGGCCTTCGGCATGACCGAGCACCAGGTTCAAGCGGTGGACACCTGCACCACTGGCGCGGACACGACGATCGATCTGGGCTGAGGAGCGAAAGATGAACACCGACGCCGTGCGGGCTCAGATTTTGTGCGCTGAATCAGCAATCAGACCGCATGAACCTCCCGGGACGCGCTATACTGGCAGGCTAAGTCGCGGGGTGGAGCAGTCTGGTAGCTCGTTGGGCTCATAACCCAAAGGTCGTTGGTTCAAATCCAGCCCCCGCAACCAAATAAAAAGCAGCTAAAT
>JBIKMY010000158.1:0-5539 GCA_044358945.1 Rubrivivax sp. | reverse complement strand
GGCCACGCTGGGGCGCAGGCTGTCGATGGTCTGCATGCCCGTGCTCATGATCACCGGTTTGCCGAAGCGGGCGATGTGTCGGATGAGTGGCACGTGGTTGCATTCGCCCGAGCCGATCTTGAAGGCCGGCACGCCGATGTCGTGCAGGAAGTCTGCCGCGGCGCGCGAGAAGGGCGTGGAGATGTAGATCATGCCCAGCGCCTCGGTGTGGCGCTTGAGTTCGATCTCGTCCTCGGGCGACAGCGCGCAGCGGCGCATCACCTCCCAGATGGACACGTCGGCGTTGGGCGGGAAGATGGACTGGGCCTCTTCGGTCATCTCGTCTTCGACGAAATGGGTCTGGTGCTTGACCATCTCGCAGCCGGCGCGGTGCGCCGCCGTGACCATGGCCTTGGCCACCTCCAGGCTGCCGCCGTGGTTGATGCCGATCTCGGCCACGACAAGCGGCGGGTGCTCGGGCCCGATGTCCCGGTGGGCGATCTTCATGACAGAGGTCTTTCGGTTCAGGCGGCTGCGGATTGCAGCAGCCGCTCGCAATGCTGGAAATCGGCCAGCGTGTCGATGTCGTGGCTGCGCTCGGACGGCATCTCCAGGGCCCCGATGCGCTCTGAGGGGAACCCCCCGCGGGCCACGAAAGCCTGGGCATCGAAGACGTAGACGGCGCCATTCGGACGCACCACGGGCGGCAGCGACTGGCGGTTGGAAAACACGAACGCCGGCTGGCTGAGCGGCACGAAGCGGCCATTGTCCACGCAGCCCCACTTCAACACGCCCCGGTCGGCTGGGGTAACGGACATCACCAACTCGAAGTCACCCGAGGCGTAGCGTGCCAGGGCCGCCGTGACATCCTCCACCACGCGCAGCGGCGACGTGGCCTGCAGCAGCACCACCGTGCCGTTGATTCCGGCCGATTCGATGGCGTGCACCAGCACCGGCGCCATAGGGGCGTCATCGGCACACAAGGCCTGCGGGCGCTGCAGCGCCCGCACCCCAGCGGGATGGTCGGCGTTCAGCAACTCGGGAATGTCGGTGGAAATCACTACCCTGCCCGCCCCCGCCGCCAGTGCCAGGTCCACGGCGTGGCGGTACAGCGGCCGGCCGGCCAGCAGGCGCGTGTTCTTGCCGGGCAGGCCGCGCGAGCCCCCGCGCAGCGGAACGATAGCCACCCAGGGCTCAGCAGGTTGAGCCACCGTGAACTCCATCTCAGGCACGCCGCAACACCCACCCTGTCACACGGGCAGGCGGCCCGCCTCGGCCCGCTGTCGATGCTCGATCAGACGACGCGCGTCGGCGAGCAGACGCTCGCGCACCGGTCCGAGGGCGCTTTCGGTCCAGAACAAGCGGCGGCCCTTGCGGTCCACGATCTCCGCCCCGTCCGGCAGAGCGAGAAGGGCCTCCGGCTTGACCTCCAGACCGGGCAGCGTGATGGCACGAAGCCGCGCCCGCCGGCTTACGATCCATGGCAGACGATTGCGCAGATCGACGATCCACCGCTGCGGCCACATGAACTCGGTGGGGAACTTCACCGCAAACCAAGCCGGTACCGCCTTCATGCGCGGCTGGGCCGCCCAACTGATGAAACGCTCGTCGGCCGCCATCGGGCGAATGCCCTGGGGGCCGTATCGTTCAAAACACTGCCGGAACCGAGTAGCCACATCGACGGCCTCACGCGGATGAAAAACGATGATGGAGGAGTTGCCTCTGGCGTAGTGGCGTCCGCGCGTGAGCCGATGCACCAAGCGCCCCACCGGCCCGAAAGGCAAGATCGCACTTTGCAGCAAGCAGATGGTGCGCGCGTCATCGAGAAACCCCACCGCCTCGGCCATATCGCCCAGGATCACGGTGTCCAGATCGATGTACACGGCAGGCAGGTCATCAGGCAGCGCACCTGCCTCGAACATGCCCAGCTTGGCCTGGCAGCCCCCGCGCAGGAACTCCGGCTTCAGCCAGAAGGCCGGAATGGGCCGCGAATGCACGCGCGGATCCAGACCCTGCCGCGGCCTGTCGGTCAGCAGGACGAAACGCGGGGGCGCGGCGGTCTGGGCCGTCAATGAATCCACCAGGTGGTTGATGTCGCCCGCGCCATACTTCTCGCCCCAGCAAATGAGGACGCACTGCCAACGGGGCTCAGAATTCATGCCGCGATTAGAAAACAAAAGCTGTCGTGAAGCTGCGACTGCGGTCCCGCCGACAATCAGCGCACATCAAGCGAGACCACATCGCCGCTTACCCCAACCTTCTTCGCCAAGCCTTGTGAACCGCACGAAGCTGACGGCTGTCAAGCCGACCGACCATTGATGACCGCGTCTTCTGTCCCCCAGCGCACGTCACCGCTGAACGGACGCCAGCAACTGCTGCTGGGGCTGTACGCCGGCCTGTGGCTGCTGCTGCTGCCCCTGGCACTGGCCTACCTCTGGCGCAAAGGCCGGCGTGAGCCTTTGTACCGGGCCTTCATAGGTGAGCGTTTCGGCCGGGTTCCCCGGTGGGATGCCCAGCCGGTGTGGCTGCACGCAGCCTCACTGGGCGAACTGCGGGGCGCGGCGCCCCTGGTGCGGGCGTTGCTGGCCGAAGGGCATGCGCTGCAGATCACCACGCTGACGCCCGCAGGCCGATCTGCCGCCGCCACGCTGTTTGCCGAGGCACTGGCCCAGGGCCGGTTGCGCGTGGCTTACACGCCGCTGGAGCAAGCCTGGGCCGTGCGCGCCATGCTCAGGCGGGTGCGCCCGGTGTGTGCGCTGATGGCCGAGATAGACACGTGGCCTGTGCTGCTGACGACGGTACGAAAAGCCGGCGTGCCACTGGCCATGGTGAACGCACAGTACCCCCGTGACAGCGCGGTGCGCGACCGCCAGCGCCTGCTCGGGCTGCGGGCTGCGCTGTTCCGCTGCTACGACCTGGTGCTGTGCAAATCCGCGGTGCATGCCGAGCGGTTTCAGGCCGCGGGTTGCGCACGCGTGGAGGTGGTGGGCGAAACCCGCTTCGAGCTGCCCCTCCCGCAAGCCCATCTGGACGCTGCGCCGCCATTTCTCGCGCGGCTGAACCGGCTCGGCGCCCGGCCGGTGATGTGCGTGGCCAGTTCCATGCCCGGCGAGGACGAGGTCTTCATTGAGGCCTTCCTGCAGCTGCGAACCCTGATGGCCCAGCGCGGCGCGGCGCGGCCACTGCTGGTGCACGTGCCGCGCCACCCGCAGCGCTTCGACCTGGTGTTCGACATGCTGCAGCGTGCGGGGCTGCACACGCTGCGGCGCAGCCAGCACCTGGACGCGGGGCTCGCCTGGACCGGCACTTATGAGGCCTTGGATAAGACCGACGTGCTGCTGGGCGATTCACTGGGCGAGATGTACTTCTACCTGGCGCTGTCCCAGGCCGTGGCGGTGGGCTCATCCTTTGTGCCGCTGGGGGCGCACAACATCATCGAGCCGCTGGCGCTCAAGAAACCGGTCTTCGTGGGGCCCAGCATCTGGGGCATCGAGTACCCGGGCGTCGAAGCCCTGGCCGCGGGCGTGCTGCGTCAGGTGGCCGACGCCCAGGAACTGGCACAGGCCCTGGCGCCGCTGCTGGCAGACCCCGAGGTGGCGGCCGGGTTCGGCCGTGCCGCACAGACCTTCTTCGAGGCCCATGCCGGCGCGACGGCCAGGCACATGGCCGTGCTGCGAGACTGGATTCCCGCAGCCGGCCCTGGGCACGACGGCCCTGCTTCATCGTGAAGGCGCAGTCCGTCTGGATGGGGCTGCTGCGCGGCCTGCTCGGCCTGTCCTTGCCGCTCTGGAAAGCCGCGCTGCAGCACCGGTTGCTCCGAGGCAAGGACACCCCGCAGAGCGTGGACCAGAAGCTGATGCGGCGCCCCGCCACACGGCCGTCCGGGCCGCTGATCTGGGGCCATGCCGTGGGTGTGGGAGAGGCACAGGCCCTGGTGGGCCTGTTCGCCGAGATGGCCGAACACTTGCCCACACACCAGTTCCTCATCACGACCACGGCACGCACATCGGCCCAGGCCCTGGCCCGGGGGCTGCCACCGCGCTGCATCCATCAGTTCGCGCCTATCGACACCCCGGCCACCGCACGCGCCTTCCTGAACCACTGGCAGCCTTCGCTGGCGCTGTGGTGCGAGATGGACTTGTGGCCCTGCCTCATCCGCGCCACCGCCGCCCGCGGGGTGCCCCGGGTGCTGATCAACGCGGGGCTGACGGCGCAGTCGGCGCAGCGCAAGCGCCGCTTTCGGTCCTTCCACGCGGCCCTGCTGGGCGAGTTCGACCGGCTGTACGCCCAGGACGACACCAGTGCCCAGGCGCTGATCAGCCTGGGCGCGCCGGCGGACCGGGTGGCCGTGGCGGGCACGATCAAGGCCCTGGCCCGCCCCCTGCCCTTCGACGCGGCTGTGCGCGAGGCTTGGCAAACAGGGCTGGGCGGACGCCCCGTGTGGCTGGCCGCCTCCACCCACGAGGGCGAGGAGGCCCTCCTGCTGCAGGCCCATGCGCAACTGCGTGAGGAGCAGCCCACGGCGCTGCTGATCATCAGCCCGCGCTACCCTGCACGGGGCCCGGAGGTGGCCGCAGGGGCGGGCCGATGCGGGCCGCACGGCCTGCGCAGCCGCGGCGATGAACTCTCACAGGAGCAAGCCGTCTACGTTGCAGACACCATTGGCGAGATGGGGTTGTGGTACCGGCTGGCCCCCGTGGCCTTCGTCGGGGGCTCGCTCGTGCCCGTGGGTGGGCACAACCCGTTCGAACCACTGGCCTTGGGCTGCGCCGTCCTGCACGGGCCGCAGGTGCACCACTTCGCGGGCAGCTACGAGGCGCTGGGTGCGCAAGGGTTCACGCGTGTGGTGACCTCGCCCGATGACATCGCGCGCGGCGTGCGCAAGGCATGGCAACAGGGCCGTTTGCCACCGCTGTCCCGATGGCAGGGCGCACAGGGCGTGCGACAGATGGTGCAAGACCTGGTGTTGATGGCCCGCTGAGGGCCCGCAGGCCGCGTCAGTGCGCCGCCGCCTGCACCGCCGCATCCGGCTTCACGGCCTTGAGCGCGGCCATGAAGTCGTGCTCGACGCGATGCAGCGCCTCAGGGGTGTGGCCCTCGAAGCGCAGCACCAGCACCGGCGTGGTGTTGGAGCCGCGGATGAGGCCGAAGCCATCGGCAAAGTCCACCCGCACACCGTCGATGGTGCCCACCTCGCCGCCCGGAAACTTCAGCGAGCCGTCAGCCACGCGGGCCTGCAGGGCCTGCACCACACGCGCGGGCTCGCCTTCGGCGCAAGGCACGTTCAGCTCGGGCGTGGAAAAGCTGGTGGGCAGCGCGTTCAGCACCCGGCTCGGGTTCTTCGTGCGCGACAGGATCTCCAGCACCCGCGCGGCCGTGTACGTGGCGTCGTCGAAGCCGTACCAGCGCTCGCCGAAGAAGATGTGGCCGCTCATCTCGCCAGCAATCGGCGCACCGATCTCCTTCATCTTGGCCTTGATCAGCGAGTGCCCGGTCTTCCACATCAGCGGCACGCCGCCGGCCTTGCGGATGGCCACCGGCAGGCGCTGGCTGCACTTGA
>JBIKMY010000157.1:0-5553 GCA_044358945.1 Rubrivivax sp. | reverse complement strand
CCCAAGAACAGATCAAGACCTACACTTATCCACAGCCGACCAGCTCAAAGTCGGCTTCCACCCCTGGCTCAATATTCGGTCGGCAAGGTGGCTCAGATTTGGATCGGCGCCGACAGCGCAGGGGCTCAGCCTGGTGGCGAGTGCCGACCGTTCGCACCGCGAGCTCAACAGCGTCGCGCTCAGCGGGCGGAGCCTGCGTGCTCTCAAGGCCGCCGCCCTGGTCGGAGCGGCCGGCGCGGGCAAGACCACGTTCCTGCAGGCGGCCGCGGCACTTCTTCGTGCAGTCACGGAGTCAGCCAGTTGGCCGACCACCGAAGGACTGCCGATCGGGGGCCTGGCCGCCGCGCCCGGCCTGTCCGGTCCTACGGAGTTCGAGGTGCGGGTCGAACGTGCTGGTGTGCGGTACGACTACGGGCTGGCGCTGACATCGCGAGGCGTCGAGCGGGAGTGGTTGGTGGCCTCCCCGCAGGCCCGCCCGCAACGCTGGTTCGAGCGGGAGCGCACAGGCGACGGCGGCGAGTGGCGTTGGTGGTTCGGGCCACGGTTCCCGGAGAAGTCGAAGCGCTGTCGGGTCTTGAGGGATTCAACACCCGGCACCGCGCTCTTCCTGTCGACCGCTGTCGCCATGGGTTGCGATGCCCTGTTGCCCGTCTTCTCAAGCATCGCCGACGGCTTGCGCGTGCGGGTCGGGCCCGACGACGGCGGGGCAGCGAGTCTCGCTCTGATGCGCACGCCTTCCGGACGCGATCGCATGACGCAGTTCCTGACCGACTTCGGAGTTCCGATCCTGGGCCTGGAACTCGGGACGGACGATGACGACGGTGTCGTCATCCTCAGGCCGGGCACGTGTGGACCGGAGATGCCGTTACGGATCCCGATGGATCTTGAGTCCGGCGGCGTCCGGCGCCTGTTCTACTTGGCGGTCGACCTGTTTCATGTGCTCGATACGGGCGGCACCCTTCTGATCGACGACCTCGATCGCGGCCTGCATCCGAACGTGACGCGCCGGCTGGTCGAGTTGTTCTTCAACGAGCGGACCAACCCGTTCGGAGCCCAGATCGTGTTCACGACGCACGACACGGCCCTGCTCGATCAGACGCTCCTGCGGCGTGACCAGTTGTGGTTCATGGAAGAAGGCATCGATGGCCGGCGTCGCCTTTACCCGCTGCTGGAGTTTTCGCCTCGCAGGGACGAGGCTCTGGCGAGGGGCTATGAGCGGGGGCGCTACGGGGCGGTGCCCTTGCTTCGAACTCGGTCGGTCTAGGCGGGCTTCGAAGAGGACTTGAATTTTAATAACAAATACGGCACACGATAACATTGCGTGTGTTATCGTGCCTTTTGGTTGTTTATCGTGGGCCCTAGATCAGCATGGAAGCCGCCGCTCGCGCGTACCTGAAGGACACGCTCGGAATCGACGCCCCGACCACACTCTGGTCGGGCGCGGGCAGCTTGCCGTACTTCCTCGTGGATGCTTTCGATCTGAAGGCTCTGACGATCCTGGGTTGCCCCGTCCTTCTCGCCGTCGACAAGCGAGCCGATCGCCCCGGCCTTGCCAGCATTCGAGCGCAGATCGACAGGATCCGCGAGGTGACCGGGCTCCCGGTGCTGTACGCCACCGAGGCCCTGGCCTCCTACGAACGCAAGCGCCTCATTGAGCAGAAGGTGCCGTTCGTCGTGCCCGGCAACCAGCTTTATCTACCCGATCTTGGCGTGGATCTGCGGGAGTACTTTCGAAAGCCGGCTGCGCCGCCCCAGAGCGAGATCAGCCCGGCTGCCCAGGCCATGCTGATCGCCGTGCTGCTCGGCAAGCCATGGCGAGGGGAGTGGGAGCCGGCCGAGGTGCTCGGCCGTCTCGGGTATACCGCCATGACTGCATCGCGTGCCGCTCGCGAGGTGGTGGCTGCCGGGATTGCGAGTTCAGACAGTGTCGGCAGGGTACGTCGGCTGAAGATCGAGCGCACCGCCCGCGAGACCTGGGAGCACAGCATGCCCCTGCTGCGCAGCCCGGTCAAGCGCCGGGTCTGGGTGCTGCCGACCCATGATCTTGCCGTGCCGGAGCTCAGGCTTGCGGGTCTCAGCGCGCTGGCGCGGCAGTCGATGCTGGTCGAACCCTCTTGGCCGACTTACGCGCTCAGCCCTTCGCAATGGAAGCTTGCTTCCCAGCAGGGCGCGAAGACGGTGCCCGAGCCCGAGCCCGGGGCCCTCCAACTGGAGCTTTGGAACTACAGCCCGGCCTTGGTGCCGGACACCGCGCTGGTAGATCCGCTATCGCTGATTCTGAGTCTGCAGAGCGACGCCGACGATCGGGTACAGCAGGCGCTGGCCGAGCTTGAGGAGCACTTGCCGTGGTGAGAGGCTTGGATGTCTTTCGGAGCTGGTTCGCCGCGCATGCGGATGAGTTCGTCCTGATCGGCGGTACGGCTGCAACCCTCGCCCTCGAAGAGGCTGGTCTCGAGTTCCGCGCCACGAAGGACCTCGACATCGTGCTGCACGTGGAGGCTCTGACCCCGCGCTTTGGCGAGGTGTTCTGGAGGTTCATCGATGCCGGTGGCTACGAGATCCGCCAGGCCGCCGACACGGGCAGGCCGGTCTTCTATCGATTCCAGAAGCCGGCCGACCCGAGCTTTCCGGCGATGCTGGAGCTGTTCTGCCGCGCGCCCGAGGGGCTCACGCTCGCGCAGGGTAGTCACCTGACCCCCATACCGATCAATGAGGCGGTGGAAAGCCTGTCGGCGATCCTTCTCGATGAGGACTACTACGACTTCATCCTGACCGGCCGGCGCGATCTCGATGGTCTGCCCTGGGTGGGCGAGGATCGGTTGATCCCGCTGAAGGCGAGCGCCTGGTTGGATCTTGGGCAGCGCCTCGCCCGCGGCGAGCAGGTGGACTCGCGCAATGTCCGCAAACACGCCAACGACATCCTTCGACTGTCCCAACTGCTCGCACCCGAGGTTCGCGTGCCGCTGGTGCCCAGGATCGCTCAGGACTTGAGCCGCTTCCTCGACGCCATCGAGGCCGATGCGTCGATCACGCCAGCGAGCGTAGGAGTGCGCAGCTCCCTGAAGGACGTGATCGGCCGGATCGCGTTGACTTACTCGCTCGATCGGGGCGCTCAGCCGTGACGCGGACAGTGAAGATGGGCTGTTGACGGTAAGGAAATCGCGTGAAAATCAATGTCAGACAAGGGCTTAGCTCGTTCGATGACGGTACGATGCAAGCTGGTCGGAGGGTCGAGAGAGCAGGGCGGATGCGGTGCTTGGATGACCTCGAAAGACCCGATAGTCCTCGATAGATCCCGAAAGGTGCATCCCGCGCCGATCGCCCGGAAACCCGCGCCAATGCTGGACCTCCTCAAAGTGTCGGTAGTCCTGACGGTACAAACCGCGCTTCGGCGCGCCGCATCCAGTCTTTCCGAGGGATTGCCGGCACCGTTGGTGTTTGAGTGGGAGTAAATCCATGCAGCCCCCGACCTCAAGCTTTTTTCAACAGCCGTTTGCTGCCGGGCCCGACCTCATCCCGATGGCGCGCATTGCGTGCGATGTGGGGTCGCTGGTCAGCCTGGGGGATGCGCCCAAGGGCGAGCGGCGCTATGTTCCCTTGACCGGTGGTGTCGTGGCCGGCCCCGAGTTGAACGGTCGCATCCAGGCGGGTGGCGTGGACTGGCAGGTGGCGCGGCGCGACGGTGTCCTGGAGATTGCCGCGCACTACGTGATCGAGAACGATGACGGGGCGTTGGTGGAGGTGCAGAGCACCGGCTTGCGGCACGGCCCGCCCGAGGTGATGGCACGACTGGCCGCTGGTCAGGCCGTGCAGGCCTCGGAGTACTTCTTCCGCACGCTGGTGTGCTTCACCACCGGCCATGCTCAATGGCTGCACCTGAACAAGGTGATGGCCATCGCCAGAGGGCAAAGGCAGGCCCGACAGGTACTGCTGGAACTGTACCGGCTGACTTGACCGCGCCGCACATGAGCGCCATCGGTGCCGTCTACCAGGACGACGAGTCGCTCATGGCTGTGGCTTTGGAGCAGGCGCGACTGGCCGCCGAACTTGGCGAGGTGCCTGTGGGCGCCGTGCTGGTGCGTCGCCTCCCGCACGATCCAGGCAGCATGGAAGTGCTGGCCCTGGGCCACAACCGGCCGATTTCCCATCACGACCCGACGGCACACGCAGAAATCATGGCGCTGCGAGCCGCGGCCAGTCGACTACAGAACTACCGGCTGCCCGGCTGCGAATTGTTCGTCACCCTGGAGCCCTGCGCGATGTGTGCCATGGCCCTCATGCACGCCAGGCTGAGCCGCGTCGTTTTCGGCGCCCCGGATTCCAAGACCGGCGCTGCTGGATCGGTGGTGGATCTCTTCGCGAGCAGGCAGCTCAACCACCACACCGAGGTGCGCGGCGGGGTGCTCGCTCAGGACTGCGGGCAGGTCTTGAAGGATTTTTTTGCCCAACGGCGCCGCAAGCTCACCTGAGACAGTTCATGAATGCCCTGACCATCCTTTCCCCTTCCGGCGTGGTGGCGCGTCTGCCAGCTTTGCGCTTGGCCGCGCGTCGTCTGACAGAGATGGGTTTCCAGGTGCTGGTGGACGAGGCCGCCACGGCCCGGAACCAGCGCTTCGCGGGGGCAGATGAGTTGCGCCTTGCCGCCATTCATCGGGTGGCGCAGGCCTCGCCCTCGGTGGCCATGGCCAGTCGAGGCGGCTACGGGCTGAGCCGCCTGCTGGACGCCATCGAGTGGCCGCTACTGGCGCGCAGCGTCGACCACGGTACGCGCTGGGTGGGTTACAGCGACTTCACCGCGCTGCATCTGGGCCTGCTGGCGCACACCAAGGCGCCCAGCTGGGCCGGGCCCACGGCCATCGACGCCTTCGGCGGCGAGACGGTGGACGACGTGACGTCAGGCTGCTTCACCGAGGCCATGAGCGGCGAACTGGAGGCGCTGGGCTTTCGCACAGAGGCGGGCTTCGATGGCCTGGAGGCTCGCGGCACCCTGTGGGGCGGCAACCTCACCATGGTGTGCTCCTTGCTCGGCACACGGCACTTCCCTAAGGTGCGCGGCGGCATCCTCTTTCTGGAGGACGTGAACGAACACCCCTACCGGGTGGAGCGCAACCTGCTGCAGCTGCAGCAGGCGGGTGTGCTGGAGGCCCAGAAGGCGGTGTTGCTCGGGGCCTTCACGGGCTGGAAGCCGTCCCCGCTGGACCGGGGGTACAAGCTCGCCAGCGCCGTGGCGGCTGTCAGATCCCGCACCAAGGTGCCCCTCTTGACCGGGCTGCCCTTTGGGCACGTGGCCACACAGGTGAGCCTTCCGGTGGGCCGGCGCGTGACATTGGCGGTGCAGGGGCGGGACGCTTTTGTGGGGTGGTGAGGAAGGCAGGACTGCCTGACCCCTGCGCGGGCGGGCCCGCTCCCGCGCAGTCGCTTACTTCGGCGCCATCCGGATCGCCCCATCCAGACGGATCACCTCGCCGTTGAGCATGTCGTTCTCGATGATGTGCTTCACCAGCTTGGCGTAGTCCTGCGGCGTGCCCAGGCGGCTGGGGAAGGGCACGCTGG
>JBIKMY010000006.1:0-19622 GCA_044358945.1 Rubrivivax sp. | reverse complement strand
CGACCTGCAGACCGTAGGCCACTACGCCGTGCAGCCCACCTTCAGCGACGGCCACGACACCGGCATCTTTTCCTGGGACTACCTGTACCACCTGGGTGCTGCGCAGGAAGCCCTGTGGGCCCAGTACGAAGAGCGCATTGCCGCGGCGGGCACGCACCGTGACGCACCCATGGCTGCCGCAGGAGGCGGTGGTGCTTGCGGGCACCACCACTGACGCGCCGCGGGGCCTGGTGCTTCCCGGCACCGGGCTGGTCTTGTACGAGGTGACCAGGCAGGGCGTTTATTCGAGTCAGCGCCCGCTTTGAGCAAGCGCAGCGCATGGCATGGCTGATCCGTCGCCTGTAGACGCTGCGGGCCTACGATGCTTTCGCATCTTGCTGGCCTGCCACGTACTCACCGATGAAGAGCCCTGCGCAAAGCGCACCCTCCGTCCTGGAGCACAAGCCGTTGTTGGTGTTGCTGGTCGCCGTTTCCCTGGCCTTGGCTTGGATACTGCAGCCGTTTTTCAGCCCGCTCCTGTGGAGCGCCATCATTGCACTGCTCTTCGCGCCACTGCACCGGCGCTTGCAGTTGCATCTCAGACACCGGCGTACCCTGGCAGCGCTGCTGACGATCCTGATTGCTGCGGCGGTCGTCGTCGTCCCCGTCGCCCTTCTCAGCGCGATGCTGGCCTACGAGGCGGCTGGGTTCCTGACGCGCATGCAGTCTGGCGAGTCCGGTGTGCTGCCCAATCTTCGATGGGTGTTCGACGCACTGCCCAGTTGGGTGACCGCGCTGCTCAAGCCATTTGGTCTGGCGGACTTTGACGCCGTGCAGCGACACCTCAACACCAGGTTCGAGCAGGCCAGTGGATTCATCGCCGCCAGAGTGATCAGTCTGGGCCAGAGCATGTTCGAGTTCTCCGCCAGCCTGCTGATCACGCCGTACCTGGCGTTCTTCCTGATCTTGGACGGGGAGCGCATCGTGCACGCCATGCGGCGTGCGCTGCCGCTCACGCCAGCACACAAGCAGGAGTTGCTGCACAAGTTCAGCAATGTGATCCGTTCAACCGTCAAGGGCAATCTGGTCGTCGCCGGGATCCAGGGTGCGCTCGGCGGCCTGGCGTTCTGGTTTCTGGATGTTCGCGGCGCATTGTTGTGGGCTGTGCTCATGGCCTTTCTGTCGCTGCTGCCAGCCATTGGCGCTGCACTGGTGTGGTTGCCCGTGGCGATCTGGTTCCTGGTCACGGGTGCGACTTGGCAGGGCGTGGCCCTGGTTGCCTGGGGCGTACTCGTGATCGGCCTGGTGGATAACCTGCTGCGCCCCATGCTGGTGGGAAAGGCCACTGTCATGCCCGACTATGTGGTGATGATCACGACCCTCGGTGGCATGGTGGTCTTTGGCATCAACGGCTTCGTTCTGGGTCCTGTCATCGCGGCGATGTTCTTTGCGCTGTGGCACCTGTATGGGGACACACGGCAGGGTGATGCACCCGCAACATCGGGCGAGGGTGTTGATGCCCCAAGTTGATAGCTCTTCCAAGCGGCGCTACGGCAACGCAGGAGGCCGGCTCGGGTGGAGGGGCCAGACTGAGAACATCGAATCGAGTGGAAAACAGAAACCCCCCGCTCGTCACCCCCTGAAACAGGGGTGCGAGCGAGGGGGTAAATCGCCTGCTCACTTACTTACGCGGCGGCTGACCTACCAGCCTGCGGTTGCTTGGCATGCTGTTCAAAAGCCAGAATCTGCTTTTCCGCCTCTTCCTTGCTGACGGCATAGACCTCCTGAATCTTGGTGGCGAGCTTTTCCCGCTTGCCCCCAGTCGAGTTCAGTTGCTCATCCGTGAACTTGCCCCATTGCAGCGTCATTTGGGGCTTGTAGAGCTTCCAATCACTTTCAATCTGGTCCCATTTCATTTCAAAACTCCTTGGTTACTGCTGGAACACTGGTCACCGAAGTGACCCCTCTTTTCCCTCGCGCGCATTCAGACTTGCGGCAAGGAAAACAAGTTCTTTCATCACCAGGAGACGCTCAAACAGTCACGGCACGCCAGCGCCATCGCGCCAGGTGGCAACTTGTTCTTGAGGTTCCTTCTTTGGTTGATGTCCAGGAGGAATGTGCGCGCGCAGCTGTCTGGCGACCGTGCGGTGCCGAACACAGCGCTTGCTTGCGCTTGACGCGCCTCAACGAAGCGCCGAGATGGGGTCCTACAAGGGGACTTGGCAGGCCATTTCGGCCTTGCCAGCCGAGCCATGAACCCTGCAACAGATCCCTATGCCAACCACCTGCTGGCGGCCCTCGAAGCCGCCGATTGGCAGCGCTGGCAGCCTCACTTGGAGCTTGTGAACCTGAAGCAGGGCGAGGCCTTGTTCGCCGCGGGCCAGCCTCAGTTCCACGCTTACTTTCCCACCAGCGCCATCGTCTCGTTGCTCCAGGTGACCGAGGCAGGCGGGTCCACCGGGTTCGCCATCGCCGGTAACGAAGGTGTCATCGGCGTCACACTTCTCCTTGGCGCGGACACCACGACCAGCGGTGGCTCGGTGCTGATCGCAGGGCAGGGCTTTCGAATGCCGTCGCTGGCCATTCAGGAGGAGTTCAACCGCTTTGAGCCGGTTCGGCAGTTGCTGCTGCGTTACACCCAAGCACTGATCACGCAGATCACGCAGACAGCCGTCTGCTCCCGACATCACACGGCTGATCAGCAGGTGTGCACGTGGTTGCTGAACTGCCTGGATCGACTGTCGGGCAACGAGATCGTGGTGACACACGAATTGCTGGCCAACTTGCTGGGCGTACGTCGCGAGAGCGTGACGCTGATCGTCGGCCATCTGCGGGCCGCTGGGTTGATCCGCTCCAGCCGGGGATCCATTGAGGTGCTGGACCGCACCGGTCTTGAGCGTCGATCTTGTGAGTGTTACGTCTTGGTCAGCAAAGAGTACGCCCGCCTGCTGTCCAGGCCGTGTTCAAGCCCGCCCGGTTTCCCGCACGATGGGATGTGGGCCACCGCCAGGAGTGCTGGAACTGGTTAGGGCTCGCAAGCGGTGAGTCCTCACGTTGATCGCACTCATCAGGGACGAATCGCCCCCAGCGCATGCTCTAGGCTGGGGCACTCGGCGGTATCGATGCAGGTGGCGACTGTCCGGCGCACGCAAGGGCGACCCCTCGATGAATCAATGAGCGCAAAGGAGGACGAAATGGGATTGGGAACCATTCTGCTGATCCTGCTGGTTTTGGCCTTGGTGGGTGTTATTCCCGCTTGGCCGCACAGCAGAGGGTGGGGTTATGGCCCCAGCGGCATCGTTGGCGTCATCTTGGTGGTGTTGCTCGTGCTGGTGTTGATGGGAAGGCTGTAGCAAACCGCAGTGTTGAAGTCTCGGCAGTGAGGTCGGTCAGCGGCCGCTCAGGGCGCCCGGCCACTTCAATCAGGCAGCGAAGGAGTCGATCATGAGCATGAACAAGGATCAGGTGCAGGGCACCCTGAAAGACATGGCGGGCAAGATTCAGGAAGAGGCCGGCAAACTGGTGGGCAGCAAGAAGCAGCAAGCCAGGGGCTTGAAGAAGCAGGCCGAGGGCAAGATCCAGAAGGGGATCGGCGATCTGAAGGATGCCGCCAGCGATGTGCGGGATGCCGCCAGGAAGTGACCCTTTGCTCAGGCGCGTGGTCGCTTCGGCCGGATGTCCCGGCCCACGCGCTGGGCAGCGCGGAACTTCACCCTGTTGATGGATGTCTGGCCGATGGACCAAGTGCCGCGCGGTCTTCCCACGCTTGCGGTCTGCATCGTCCTGACGATGGGGTGCGCAGGGCTCGAACGCAGGGGGCAACAACAGACGCCCAGTCAAGCCGCGGTTGAAGATGCCGTGCCACCGCCAAAGCCCGCCCCACGCGGTTCGACAGACCAACACCCGGTCAAGCCTGAGAAGGCTGAGAAGGCGACGCCGCGCGCCACGGCCAAGTCTGCTGCACCGCCACCACTTGCACCGCCACCAATCAGGACGCTCCCGCCTGCGCCCCCTGTGGTGAAGCCCGCAGCAGCCCCGCCACTGGACCTCAAGTCGCTGGAAACCCGCCTGAGGGAGACGAAGGCTATCGGCACCTTCAGCAAGTTGGCGCTCAAGAACCAGATGGATGATCTGCTGGAGCGGTTAAAGGCGTTCTACGACGGTCGGATCAAGACTTCGCTGGCCGAACTGCGGCGGGCGTTTGATCTGCTGATCATGAAAACGCTTGCGCTGCTGCAGGAAGCCGACCCTCCGCTGGCTGGCGCGCTCGCTTCGTCAAGAGAGTCCATCTGGGCTGTCCTGTCGGATCCGGCGAAGCTCAACACCCTGTAGCAAGTGGCCACCTAGCGCCGACCCATCATGCTGATCCATGTTCACATCCCGATGGGGGCCTGCATCGCCTTGTGGGTCGGGCTTGTTTCGGGGGCCGCCGCCGCAGCAGATGACGGGGCGCTTCGCAAGGACCTGACGTCTGTCATTGCGCTGCTGGGCCTGCCTTGTGGCCAGGTCATCAGCGCGACGCCATTGAAGGATGACGATCACATCGCCATCTGCCGCGATGGCCAACGCTATCGCGTGTTCATCGATCCCGCAGGGCGCGTCGTGGCGCAGCAACTCAAGCCATAGGCCATGAACTGCGTTGCCTGAACGCAATGGCCTTCCGTCGCCGTCTCTTACAAAGAACGAACGCTGAAAGAGCGATCGGTCTGAACCCTCCAGCCGGCCCATGCCTTGATCGGCGCTGTCGGAAGGCTCTCGGTCGATAGATGGACAGCCGTTTGTCAACCTCACAGGAGATTCACCATGAACATGCGCGCCCTTCTCGCCGCGACCGTCACGGCACTGGCATTGGTCACCATGACAGGCTGCGCCGTCACGCGCGGCCAGGAGACCATCGGCGCTTATGTCGACGATGCGACGATCACGACGCGGATCAAGGCCCGCTTTGTAGAGAACCAGCAGGTGGACGCCTCGTCGATCAGCGTCGAGACGCTGAACGGCACGGTGATGTTGTCGGGGTTTGCCAAGAACGCCACCGAAAGGACGATGGCCGGAGACATTGCACGCGGCGTCAACGGTGTGAAAGCAGTGAAGAACGAGATCGCCGTGCGCCCCTGATCCGCAGCTTCAGAATCATCGGAAGACCCGACAGGCCGGTCTGGAGGGCCGCTGGAGGGGGCGTGCCGCTCGCGCGACAATCCCCCCATGGCACGCACCCACTTCGGTTTCCAGACGGTCGATGAGGCCGAGAAGGCCGCGCGCGTGCGCGGCGTGTTCGACTCCGTGGCCCAGCGCTACGACCTGATGAACGACCTGATGTCGGCCGGGCTGCACCGGGCCTGGAAGGCCTACACGGTGGCGGTGGCCGATGTGCGCGAAGGCCAGAAGGTGCTGGACATCGCCGCCGGCACGGGCGACCTCACGCGGGCCTTCGACCGCCGCGCTGGCGAGCGCGGCGTGGTGGTGCACACCGACATCAACGAGGCCATGCTGCGCGAGGGCCGTGACCGCCTCGTCGACGAAGGCCTGGTGCTGCCCTCGACCGCCTGCGATGCCGAGCACCTGCCCTTTCGCGACCAGACCTTCGATCTCGTCAGCGTCTCCTTCGGGTTGCGCAACATGACGCACAAGGAGGCGGCGCTCAAGGAGATGTGCCGGGTGCTGCGCCCGGGCGGGCGTCTGCTGGTGCTGGAGTTCAGCAAGGTGGCGCCTGCCCTGCAGGGCGCCTACGACTGGTACTCCTTCAAGGTGCTGCCGCGCATCGGGCAGTGGGTGGCGGGTGATGCCGACAGCTACCGCTACCTGGCCGAGTCCATCCGCATGCACCCGGACCAGGCCACGCTCAAGGCGATGATGAAGGATGCGGGCTTCGGCCACGTGGACGTGCACAACCTGACGGGTGGTCTGGTGGCACTGCACGTGGGCATTCGTTGCTGAGAGTTCCCGCGCGTAAAGACTAGGGCGGGCCGAGCGCCCGCACCCCGCCAGGGGTTCGCGGTCCCGCTGCGATCTGGCGCCTGCGCTGACCGTGCGTTTGCGCAGTCTTCACCGCCGAATGCCGTGGCGCAATGCAAGGCCTGACTCACGGGCCTTTCCTCATGCAGCATGGCGCGACTCCGGTCCCTGGCACCACCGACTCCTGCGGTGCCACCACTTCCTGGACCTTCCAGGTCACCGAGCGCGACATCCGCCGCTTCCAGCAGGCCATTGGTGAGGCGCCCGGCGATGCGGTGCCACCGCTGTTGTTCCAGGTCATGGCGTGGCAGGACGTGGGCCCCGAGCAGCTGCCGCCAGACGGTGCGCCCGCAGAGATCCTGGGCGGGCCGCCCAACGCCCGCAGCATGGGTGGAGCCAGCGAATTCACCATTCACCGCGCCGCCCGGGCGGGCGAGACGATCAGCGTGTGCTCCACCTTGCTGGGCGTGCACAGCCGCCAGGGCCGGCACGGGCCCCTGCATCTGGTGACGAGGCAGACCACCTTCACCGACGCCACGGGGGCCGAGGTGGCCCGTGAACTGGCAACCTACCTGCGCAGGCCGGCATGAGGGGCATGCCCGCCTTCGATCTTCCCTTCGAGCTGCCGCTGGTGCTGCCCGAACTGCGGCTTCGGCCCACCGCGATGCAGATCTTCATGTTCAGCGCGGTCACCTGGAACCGCCACCACATCCACTACAACCCCGACGCAGCCCGGGCCGAGGGCCACCCCGACGTGGTGGTGCAGCGCTCCCTCATCGGCAACTACTTTGCCCGGCACGCGGGTGCCTGGCTCGGGGCAGCGGGCCGCGTGGCCCGGCTGTCCTGGCGTGTGACGGGTTCGGCCGTGCCGAACCAGGGCTTGTGTTGCCACGGGGTGGTGCGGGAGCGGCTTGACGGGGCCTTCCAGCCTGCGGACCGCGTTCCGGCATCGGTTCCCCTGCGCTACCAGGGCTGGCTGACGGCCGAGGACGGGCGCGAAGTGGCTTCAGCAGAGGGGGTCTTGTGCATCCACGCTATTTCCTGAGAACGACGGTCGAGACCTGGCGCCGCCACGGCCCGTGGGCCGCCTGCCAGGTGGCGCTGGAGCAGCTGCTGAACGGGCTGATGTACTTCGAGCGGCTGCACATCATCGAACTGCAGCGCCCGGCAGCGCCTGCGCCGCAGGCTCCGGCTCCCCACGCCTTGCCGGCCAGCGGGGCGGGCGCCAGCGGCTGGGACACGCTCGTGGCCGATGAACCCACGCTGCGCCGCCTGCAGAGCGAGGGAGGCTGGGGCATCGACGACACCAAACTGGCCCTCTGGCGCGCGGGTGACACCTGCCTGCTCAGCCGGGTGGACGGTCGCATCGCGGGCTACACCTGGGCGCACACGGGCGGACACCCCGAAATCGTGCCTGGGCTGCGGCTGCAACTGCCTGCGGGCGCCTTGTACAACTTCGCCGGCTTCACCCATCCCGCCTTCCGAGGGGCCGGACTGCAGTCCCGGCGCCACCTCGCGGTGTGGACGCGGCCCGAATGGGCCGGGTACGACCGCATGTTCGGCTACGTCAAGGCGACCAACTTCGCTTCCCGCCAGGGACAGGGCCGCAGCGGCTACCGCAGGATCGGATCTGTCGTGCTCCTGGGCACGCCCCGGCACTTCGCTGCGTGGCTGTCCCCGGCGCTGCGGGCGCGGGGCTTCGACCGGGTGCAGGCGTCACCTCCCTGGACCCGGCGCCTCCTGGGGGCATGGCGTCGACACAGCCAGCGCGCATGGGTGGCATTCGTCTCCCTGACGCTCGGCACGTGGTTGCACCGGCGCCTGCGCGATCAGTCGCCACGCTCGACCCAGCATGCCTTCACCTGCTTCTACCGCGCCCCGACGCAACTCGCTGCCTTGACGGGCCCGGTGCTGCAACACCTCGGGCTCGGTGCTGTGCAAGCCGGCGCTGCAAGAAGGCGGCTGAGGGTCCTGCTGTACGCCTGCTCGAACGGTGCCGAGGCCTACACCTGGTCGGCCTGGCTGGCTGCTTTGCGTCCGGATCTCGATGTGTCGATCGAGGCATCGGACCTGCATCCGGCGCTGGTGGAACGTGCGCGATGCGGGCGCTACACCTGGGAGGAGATCACGCAGCATCAGACTGTGCCGGCCTGGTTCATCGACGAGGTCTTCGATCGCGACGGCGACGAGTTCGTCGTCAACGAGCGCACCCGCCGCCGGGTCCGCTTCTCCTGCGCCGACATCGTGCAGGACGACCTCCGCGGTCGTTTCGGTCAGGCCGACATCGTGCTGGCGCAAAACGTGCTGTTCCATCTGCCGCCCAATGCAGCCCGGCGGGCCTTTGCCAACGTGTTGCGGACCCTGGCCCCCGCAGGTGCCTTGTTCATCGAGGGCATGGACCAGGACCTTCGGGTGTCCCTCACCCTGGCCAACGGGCTGCGGCCTCTGATCTGGCGCAACCGCGAGATCTACGAGGAGAGCCGCCGGCTCATCCCCGCGCGCTGGTGGCAGGTGTACTACGGGGCCGAACCCTGGCTGCCGCTTCGGCGACATCGCCTGCACCGCTACGGCAGCATCTTCCTGGCTGAGCCCGATTCCGGCTCTGTGCCCCAGCAGGCGTTGGCGGCGTGAGCCGCGCCCCTGTGGCAAACGCGGGCTCGGCTCTTCGGGTGTCGTTGCATCCCTGCCCGGCCCCGGCTGTGCTGGCGCCGGAATGGCGGGCCCTGCAGGCGCAGGCCGAGCCCAACTTCTTCACGGGATGGACCTGGATCGGCTGCTGGCTGGCGCATCTGGAGGCGTCCTCGCAGCCGGTGTTGGTGCGGGTTCAGCTCGGACACGAGGTGGTGGGCCTGGGCGTGCTGGTGCCGCAGCGGGTTCGGCGTCTGCGCTGGTGGCCCTCGGCGGTCGTACACCTGCACGCCACCGGGCAGCGGGAGCGCGACGACATCACGGTGGAGCATAACGGCTGGCTGGTGCGGCGCGGCCTGGCGCAGGCGGTGCAGGCCGCGGTGGCCAGGCAACTGTGGGCCCTGGTGCCAGGGGTGGACCAGTTGCGCCTGCCGGGCGTGTCCGCGGGCCATGACGGCTGGCGTGCCGCCCCGCCTCCCGTGGCGTGCGTGCGTGAGCTGAGCGAGCCCGCCTACCGGGTGGACCTGTCGGCCCTGCGGGCATCAGGGCAGGACTATCTGTCCACGCTGGGGGCGCAGACCCGCCCCACGGTGCGGCGCAGCCTGCGGCTGTATGAAGGCCTGGGGGCGCTGAGCCTTACCCAGGCTGGCGATGTGCCGCAGGCGCTGCAGTTCCTGGATCGCCTGAAGCACTTCCACCAGACGGCTTGGACCGCCCGGGGTTTGCCCGGCGCCTTCGCCAACCCCTTGTTCGAGCGGTTCCACAGGCGCCTGATCGCCACGGCCTTGCCTGCGGGTCAGGTGCAGTTGCTGCGGGTTGCGGCGGGCAGCGCGGAGGTGGGCTATCTCTACAACTTCGTCGAGGGCGGCCAGGTGCTGGCTTATCAGAGCGGCTTTCACTTCGGGCTGACGCAGCGCAACCACCACCCTGGCCTGGTCACGCACGCGCTGGCTGTGCAGCGTGCCCTGGACCAAGGCCTGGACGGCTACGACTTCCTGGCGGGCGAGGCCCGCTACAAGCAGCAGTTGTCGCACCAGACCTACGCCATGACCACCTTCACGCTGCACCGTCCCAGCCTGGGGCTGCGGCTGGAGCAGGCCTGGCGGCAGGTGCGCGGCCGGATCGGTCGGCCCGCCCCTGCGGGCGCTGCACCTTCGACGTCTTATTGAGCATGCGCAGCGTAGCCCCCGCCACCCCATGGCGCAATGGGGTTGTCGTTTCCCGGAGATGTCCTGACGTGCCGAACCTCTACTTCCAACGAATCCCCGCGCCGCGGCCCTTCCGGTGGTTTGGCGGGCTGCTGGCTGCGCTGTGCGCGGCGGTGGTGGTCAGCCTGGCAGGCCCGGCCCTGTCCCAGCCTTCAGCCGACGCCAGCAAAGAGGTGCGAGCCCCCGAGGAGTACCGGCTGGGGGCGGGCGATGTGCTGCGCATTGCCGTGTACCAGAACCCGGACCTGTCGCTGGAGTCCCGCCTGAGCGAGGCCGGCGTGCTGAATTTCCCCCTGCTCGGCCCGGTACGCCTGGGGGGCCTGACGGTGGGCGCGGCCGAGCAGCTGATCGCGCGCGGTCTGCGCGAGGGGCAGTTCGTGCGCCAGCCGCAGGTCAATGTCTCGGTGGTACAGGTGCGCGGTCACCAGGCCAGCGTGCTGGGGCTGGTGAGCCGCCCGGGGCGCTTCCCGCTGGAGGCCACCGGGCTGCGCCTGACCGACCTGCTGGCCATGGCTGGCGGCACGTCGCCCGGGTCTGCCGATGTCGCGGTGGTGACGGGCGTCCGGCAGGGCCAGGCCTGGCGCGTGGAGGTGGATCTGCCCGCCCTGTTCAGCCCTGGCGGCCAAACCCGTGATGTGGCCATCGTGCATGGTGACACCGTGTGGGTGGACCGGCAGCCGCAGGTCTACATCTACGGAGAGGTGCAGCGCCCCGGGCCGTTGCGCCTGGAGCGTGGCATGACCTTGATGCAGGTGCTGGCCACGGGCGGCGGCCTGACGCCGCGCGGCACTGAAAAGGGCATCCGTGTGCACCGGCGCGGCCCCGATGGCCGCCTGCAGGTGGTGCAGCCAGCCATGGACGACACCGTTCGCGAGGGTGACGTGGTGCATGTGCGAGAGAGCCTGTTCTGAGGTTTTGCGGGAGCTTGATGATGAACATTGCGTCCTATCTGGCGACCTTGCGCGCCCGTGCGGGGTTGGCCCTGGGCGTGCTGCTGCTGACGGTGGCCGCAACCCTGGGGGCCAGCCTGCTGTTGCCCCGCAGCTATGTGGCTACGGCCAAGGTGATCGTGGACCAGGGACGGCCCGACCCCTTGTCCGTGTCCACGGGCTGGCAGCCGCCGGTCATGACGGCGCTGTCCACGCAGATGGACATCATCCGCAGCGAGCGCGTGGCTGCGGAGGTGGTACGTCGCCTGTCCCTGAACGCTGACCCCGCCTTGCGTCAGGCCTGGGAGGACCGACAGGCCGACGCACCCGCCCCTGTGTCGGGCCGTGACGAGGCCACGCCGACCCCGGGTCTGCCCAGCGCGCTGCAGGCCTGGCTGGTGGCGCAGGTGCTCTCGGCCGTGGACGTAAAGCCGGCGCGTGATTCCGACGTGCTGTCCATCACGGTGCGCTGGTCGTCCCCCGAGCAGGCCGCGGCACTGGCCAACGCCTTCGCCCAGGCCTACCTCGACACCAGCGTCAGCCTTCGCGCCGACCAGGCCCGTCGCTTTTCGGGCTTCTTCGAGGGCCGGGTGCGCGAGGCTCGCCAGCAACTGGAGCAGGCGCAGGCACGGCTGTCCACCTTCCAGCGTGCGCGGGGCGTGGTGGTGGGTGACGAGCGGGTGGACATGGAGACGGCGCGACTGAACGAGCTGTCCTCCCAGTTCACCCTGCTGCAAGCCGTGGTGGCCGAGTCGGGCAGCCGACAGGCGCAATCCCAGGGCGCTGCCGCGGACCGGCTGCAGGAGGTGCTGTCCCATCCGGCCCTGCTGGGCCTGCGCGCCGATCTGACCCGCGCCGAGGCGCGCGTGCAGGAACTCAACGACCGGCTGGGCGACAACCATCCGCAGGTGTTCGAAGCCCGGGGCCAGGTCAGCCTGCTGCGCTCGCGCCTGGAGAGCGAGACGCGGCGCGTGGCCGGTGGTGCCACGGTGTCCAACACCATCAACCGGCAGCGCGAGAGCGAGATGCGCGCAGCGCTGGAGTCGCAGCGGCAGCGCGTCTTGAACCTGAAGGCGGTGCGCGACGAGGCGACGGTGCTGGCACGCGATGCCGACAGCGCGCAGCGTACCTACGACAGCCTGCTGGCGCGGCTGCACCAGACCAGCCTGGAGAGTCAGGCGACGCAGGGTCAGGCCCATCTGTTGTCGGCGGCCCCCGTGCCCTTGACCGCTTCTTCTCCCGGATGGACGGTGCGTACGGGGCTCGCGCTGGGCCTGGGCCTGGCGCTGGCCCTAGGGGCGGTGGCCCTGGTGGAGCGCGTGGACGCCCGCGCCCGGCTGCCTGTGGCCACGGCGCAGTGGCTGGGTGTGCCTTTGCTGGGCGTGCTGCCCGGGCCGAAAGATCGCGGCGGCTTCGCTCCCGACAAGGCCGCGCTGGTGCAGCCATGGCGCATGGGCCGCCTGCCCGCCCCGATGACGTCCCCCAAGGAGTAATGCGCGATGGCGAGATTTCGTGATGGATCGGCCCCTTCGATGATGGGCGAGACCGCCGCGCAGGTGGGTGTGCAGCCTGCACTGCAGGGCCCTGTGGTGCGTGCCGACATCACCGAGGTGGCGGAACTCGGCCCGACGTCCACCCCCGGGCGTGACAAGCCCTTGTGGAATGACGGCCGGCTGGGGGAAATCCTGGCGCGCAACCGTCAGCTCACGCCCCAGCAGGTGGAGCGCATCGCCGCAGTGGCACGCGTGCGGCGCGTGCGCTTTGGTGATGCGGCGGTGGCCCTGGGCCTGGCCTCGGCGCACGACGTCTTCCAAGCCCTGGCCGCGCAGTTCCGCTATGCCTGCGCCGCGCAGGCGCCAGGGCGTGACCGGGCTGAGCAGGTGATGCTGCACCGGCCCCGTTCGGCCCAGGCCGAGGCGGTGCGCGCCCTGCGCAGCGAACTGTCGCGTCAGGTGTTTCGTGATGGCGAACCCGCGGCCTCGTTGGCGGTGGTGAGTCCGCAGGCCCAGGACGGCAAGTCCTTCCTCAGCGCCAATCTGGCGCTGGCGTGGTCGCAGGCCGGGCGCCGCACCCTGCTGGTGGATGCCGATCTGCGCGGCCCGCGCCAGCACCAGATCTTCGGCATGGACGCGGGTGCGGGGCTGAGCACCCTGCTCAGTGGCCGCGCCGGCACAGAAGTCATCGCCCGCGTCCAGGACGTGCCGGGTCTGTATGTCCTGCCTGCCGGGCCGTTGCCGCCGAACCCGCTGGAACTGGTGGATGGCCCGGTGTTCCGTGATCTGATGGGTGAGTTGAGCAGCCGCTTCGATCAGATCGTCGTGGACACGCCCGCGTGCGCTTACGGTGCCGATGCCGGGGCCATCGCCGACCGTTGCGCTGCCACGCTGGTGGTAGCCCGGCGCGACGCCAGCCGGCTGGCGTCGCTGGCGGCCCTGACCGCACGGCTGTCGCAGGGCCCGGCGCGGCTGGCGGGCGTGGTCATGAACACGTTCTGAGCCCGGCCTGCTGCATGACCAAGGTGTGCTTCGTGGGCCTGGACAACCTGCCGGTGATCTCGCGCCAGCATAACCAGCACGGCATCGGGGGGGAGCAGGTGCAGCACACGCTGCTGGCGCGCGCCCTGGTCCGACGCGGCTTCGACGCTTCGATGGTGGTGGCCGACTACGGACAGCCCGACGGCCTGGAGATCGACGGCGTGCGCCTGCACCGCGCCCACGCACTGGACGCGGGCTTGCCCGTTGTGCGCTTCCTCCATCCTCGACTGACGGGACTGTGGCGCGCCCTGGGCCGTGCTGATGCGCAGCTCTACTACGTCAGCACGGCCAGTTCGCAGCTGGGCGTGGTGGCCGCCTTCGCCCGCCGACATGGCCGGCGCGTGGTGTTCCGCATCGCGCATGACCTGGACTGCGACCCGAAGCGCCTGTTGATCCGCTTCTGGCGCGACCGCAAGCTCTACGAATGGGGCCTGCGGCGGGCCGACACCGTGCTGGCGCAAAGCCAGCAGCAGCGCGCGGCGCTGCGGGCGAACTACGGACTCCACAGCCGCGTGGCCGCCATGCTGGTGGAGCCCGCAACGCGTGATCTGGCGTTCGAGGCACGCGACGTGCCGGTGCTGTGGGTCAACAACCTGCGCCCGTTCAAGCGGCCCGACTTGGCGCTGGTCCTGGCGCAGCGCCTGCCCGAACAGCGTCTGCACATGATTGGTGGCCCGCAAGACGGGCACGAAGGCCTGTTCGACGCCACCCGCCGCCAGGCCGCCGCCATCGGCAACCTGCAGTTCCATGGTCGTGTGGCGTACCACGACGTGAACGATTTCTATGAGCGAGCGCAGGTGTTCGTCAACACGTCGGATTCCGAGGGCTTTCCCAATTCCTACCTGCAGGCTTGGCGACGGGGCGTGCCCACGGTGTCCTTCTTCGACCCCGACGGGCTGATCGCCCGCTTCGGCCTGGGGCATGCGGCCCGGTCGCTGGAGGACATGGCCTTGGCCGTGCAGCGCCTGACCCACAACGCCGACGAGTGGCACGCCGCCAGCGCGCGGTGCCGCCACTTCATGGACGAGCACTATGGCGACGACACCGTGTTGCGCCCGTACCTGGAGGCCCTGGGTGGCTGAACTGCGCGCCGTGGCGCCTTCCACCCAGGCGCCGGCCTTCCTCGTCACCATCGACACCGAGGGTGATGACCTGTGGGGCCGACCGAAGCTCATCACCACCCGCAACGCCCGCCATGTGCAGCGCTTCCAGCGGCTGTGCGAGTCCTTCGGGCTGCGCCCCACCTGGCTGACCAACTACGAAATGGCTCGCTGCCCTGACTTCCTGGCGTTCGGGCGCGACGTCGTGCGGCGCGGCGCGGGTGAGATCGGCATGCACCTGCACGCCTGGAACAGTCCGCCCCTGGAGCCGCTGACCCACGACGACCTCACGGCCCAGCCCTTCCTGACCGAGTACCCGGCCGAGGTGGTGGACGCCAAGATCGGCTACATGGCGCAGTTGCTGCGCGACCGCTTCGAGTGCGACATCGTCAGCCACCGGGGCGGACGCTGGGCCTTTGACGCCACCTGCGCGCAGTCGCTGGTGCGCCACGGCATTCAGGTGGACTGCTCGGTGACACCGGACGTGCGCTGGGTGCGCCAGCCTGCCGAGCACGAAGACCCGTCCACCGCAGCAGTGGTGGACTACCGCGGCTTCCCCACGCGTCCTTACGTGGTGGACCTGAGCCAGCCGCGCCAGGCGGGCCGGTCCCCTCTGCTGGAAGTGCCCATGACGGTGGTGCCCTCCACGCTGTACCGCTGGCTGCCGCAAGCCTATGCCGTTCCCCTGCTGCGGCGCTGGGCCTGGGCCTGGCAGCCCACGCACCACTGGCTGTACCCGGACGGCCGGAACCTGCAGGCCATGCTGGGTGTCGTCCGGCAGGCGGTGGCGCAGCGCTGGTCTCACCTGGAGATGGTGCTGCACTCCTCGGAGCTGATGCCGGGCGCAAGCCCGAGCTTTGCCGACGGGCGTTCCATCGAGGCGCTGTACCGCGATCTGCGGGTGCTGTTCCGCTCGGTGTCAGCCCACTTCCGGGGCCTGACGCTGATGGAGTTCGCCCAGCAGTGGCGAGCCTCCCATGAACCTGCAGATGCACGGGATGCCGCCATGCCGCGACCGATGGCCACGGGGGTGAGGGCTTGAGCCTGCCGCATGTGTGCTTCATTGCCGTGCACATCTACCCGGTGCTGGCGGGCCACCGCGGCATCGCCTTCGTGGGCGGCGCGGAGGTGCAGCAGAGCGTGCAGATGCGTGCGCTGCTGCGCGCAGGTTGCCGCATCTCGGTGCTGACCAAGGATCACGGTCAGCCCGATGTGGTGGACTGCGACGGCATCACGGTCTACAAGATCCCGGACGCCGGCCGGCGCGGCTGGCCGGGCCTGCGCTTCTTCCATCCCCGCATGTCGGACCTGGTGCGCCTGCTGCGGCGCATCAGTCCCGACATCGTGTTCATGCAGACCGCCGGCGAACAGGTGGCCTCGGCCGCGGTGTACGCGCGCCTGAGCGGGCGCCCCTTCGTTTTTGCCGGTGCCAGCGACAAGGACTTCGTCATGGGTCCGCTGCCGGGCATGCCGCCGCAACACACGGCCCTGTACCGCTGGGGCCTGCGCGCGGCCGAGGCGGTGGTGGTGCAGAACGTGGCCCAACTGGAGCTGCTCAAGCGCCATTTCCACCGCGACGGGTACCTCATCCAGAACGGCTACGAGGAACCCCTGGCGCAGCCCGGGGCCTTTGACGGCTCGGTGCTGTGGGCGGCGACTGTGAAGCCCCTGAAGCGGCCCGACCTGGTCCTTGCGCTGGCTCGGCGCCTGCGCCACCTGCGCTTTCTCATGGTGGGCGGCCCAGGGGTGGACAGCGGGGCGCAGGCCTACTTCGATGGCATCGCACACCAGGCGCGGGGCCTGTCCAACCTGACCATGACCGGGCATGTGCCTTTCCGGGACGTGGGCCTGGCCTTCGACGAGGCCAGCGTGTGCCTGAACACCTCGGACTACGAGGGCCTGCCCAACACCTTCATGCAGGCCTGGCTGCGCGGCATTCCCACCCTGTCCTTCGTGCGGCCGGAGTCGGCCCCCGGCATCAGCGGCACGCTGGCCTGCGATGACCTGGACCACATGGCCTTGCGCCTGGACCGCCTGACGCGCGACCGCGCGGCCTGGACCGCGGCCAGCCAGGCCTGCCGCCGCCACTTCGACGACCACCACACCATAGACGTGGCGGTGCAGCGCTATCTGGAGGTGTTCGACCGGGTGTTGCAGGGTCGGCGCCATGCCGTTGCCGTCACCGCCGCAGGGGGAGGGTCGGCATGATCCTCAAGTCGCTGGGCTGGGGCAGCGCCATGGCCGGGGTGCGCCTGCTCACCAGCTTTCTGAGCATCAAGGTCACGGCGGTGGCCCTGGGGCCCGGCGGGCTGGTGCTCGTGGCCCAGCTGACGAGCTTCATCGGCCTGTGCCAGAGCATGCTGGGCCAGGGCCTGGTGGCGGGCGGCGTGCGGCTGGGGGCCGAACATGGGGCAGACCGAGCGGCGCGCGGGCGCGTCTACGCCACGGTGCTGCGCATGGGCCTGGTGATGGTGGGTGTGTGGGCGCTGGTGATGGCGGCGGCGTCACCATGGTTGGCGCAGGCCTTGCTGCACGACCGGCGGCTGGCGCCGGTGGTGGCCGTGGCCGGACTGTCGGTGGCCGCGGCCATCTTCAATGACCTCATCTTCGGTGCGCTCGGCGTGACCAAGGAGGTGGGGCTGATCGGGCGGGCGTCCATCGCGTCGGCCCTGCTGGGCCTGCTGATCTTCGCGTCCGGCGCGTGGTGGTGGGGCCTGGACGGTGCGTTATGGGCCTGCCTGATGGTCTATGCGGCCGGGCTGGCGCTGAGCATCTTGCTGGTACGCTGGCGTTCCAGCGGTCTGCGCTGGCGCGACGTGCAGGGCCGGTTCGACCCGGCGATCGCCCGCCAGGTGCTGGGCTTTTTCCCGATGCTGGTGGTCAATGGCGTGCTGCCGGCGTTGACGCTGATCCTGGTGCGCGATCAGCTGGCCGGCCAGCTCAGCCTGGAGGCCGCCGGTCTGTGGCAGGCCAGCTGGCGCCTGTCCGAGGCCTGCCAGGCTCTGGTGGTGGCCTCGGTGTCGCTGCACTTCATGCCCGGCATGGGCGAGCGGGCCCGCGATCCCGAGGCCCTTAGGCGGTACTTGCTGCGCACCCTGGGCGGTGCCTGCGCGGTGTCCGCGCTGCTGGCGGTGGCGCTGTGGCTGGGCCGTGAGCCTGCGGTCCACCTGGTGTTCAGCGCCGGCTTCGAGGGCGTGATCGACCTGCTGCCGCTGCAACTGCTGGGCGATGTGCTGAAGACCGCGGCCTGGATCCTGTCCATGGCGCTGGTGGGCACGCTGCGCACCGCCTGGTTCATCACGGCCCTGGCTGCTTACGCGCTGACGTTCATCATCCTGTCGTGGCAACTGGTGCCGGTGCTGGGCACGGCCGGGGCGCAGTGGGCCTATGTGGCTGCCACGACGCTGCAAGGGCTGGTGGCGACCTGGGCCTTGCGTGACGTGCTGTGGCGCTCGCAGGCGCACGCCACGCCTGGTGCGGAGCTGCCCGACGCGGCAGGAAGGGTGGGTTTGTGATGATCGAGATGCAAGAGCGCGGCAGCGCGCGACAGGCTCTGGGCTGGAGCCTGGTGATGGGGGCGGTGGCCCTGGCAGCCGGGGCGGCCCTGGGGCTGGCGCCCCCTGCCCTGGTGCTGTTGGGCCTGGCCGTGCTGGCGCCGCTGCCCTTCATCCTGCGTGACTACCGCGTGGGGGTGGTGCTGCTGGCCCTGGTGTTGCCGGTGCTGCCCATGCTGCCGTCGGTGCGCGGGCTCAATCCCGCGAACTACCTGGTGCTGGCCAGTTGGCTGGGTTTTGTGGCCCGGCGCTGGCGCCTCGGCCCGCCGGGCCCTGGCGTTGCCGCGATGCCCGTGGTGCCCTTGCCTGCACCGCTGTGGCTGTGCTTCGCGCTTCCCGCAGCCATCGGCATGGTGGTGGCCTGGCCGCATATTGGGGAGGGGGTGCGCAACTACCCGGCGGTGGTGGATGCGCAGCGTGAGTTCCATCCGCCCACCTACCTGGTAGACCGCTTCGTGAAGCCAGTGCTGTACTTCTTCTCCTTCGCCTTCCTGCTGGCCAATGCCGTGCGGGACAGCCAACGCCCGGAGCGCTTCATCGCCGTGCTGGCCTTGTCTGCCGTGGCGCCGGCCCTGGCCGTGTTCTGGACCGTGGCCCAGTACCCCGGCAGCCTGGCCGAACTGGCGCGCGACCGTGAGTTCATGGCCCCGCGGGGCATGCACGCCAATGAGTTCGGGCTGCTGCTGGCCCTGCTGTGCGGGCCGCTGCTGTTCGTGGCCGGCGACGCGGGCCGCGGGCGCTGGCGGGTCCTGGCCCTGGGCACGCTGGCCTTGGTGGTGCCGGCGCTGTTGCTGACCTTTTCGCGCGGCGGGCTGCTGGCCGCGCTGATCGCGTTCGTGGGCTTCCTGTGGCACCAGCGCCGCCTGAAGACGCTGCTGCTCAGCGCCGCGCTGGCCGGGCTGGTGCTGTTGGCTTCCCCCCAGGAACTGCAGGAGCGGTTTGCCACTGGCCTGCGCGCCGGGGCCCTGACCGACACGCAGCGGGTGGACCGCGACGACCTCACCGCCGGTCGGGTGAACGGTTGGCTGCTGCTGGCACCCGAGGTGCTGGACAGCCCCTGGATCGGGAGCGGCCTGGGCTCCACGCAGTGGTCTTCCGCCGTGGCCGCGGGCCGCTACAAGGCCAACC
Source organism: Rubrivivax sp. (assembly GCA_044358945.1). Classification (GTDB taxonomy): domain Bacteria; phylum Pseudomonadota; class Gammaproteobacteria; order Burkholderiales; family Burkholderiaceae_C; genus Rubrivivax. Next base: position 607 of record JBIKMY010000006.1, on the reverse strand, counting down.
ACCCGCACAACATCTATCTGGAAGTCTTGATGGACCTGGGGCTGCTGGGCCTGGGGGCCATGGTGCTGCTGCACGCACAGTACCTTCGAAGGCTGCGCCGGCTGGCGCGTGATGAAGCGCTGAGCCCGCTGCTGCGCAGCTTCTTCCTGGGCGCGCGCTGGTCGTTGTGGGGAGGGCTGGCGATGGCCGCCACCACGGCCTTCTACATGCCCAATCCGGCCCAGGCGCCGTGGTGGTTCTGCCTGGGCCTGTTGTTCGCCTACTGGGCGCAGGCCGCGGCGCCCGCCCGTTCCCCAGCCCGATCCGCCGCGCGATGACGCTGCGCGTGCTGTTCCTCGTCAATTCCCTGTGCGTGGGCGGGGCCGAAAAACATGTGGTGTCGCTGGTCAATGGGTTGGACCCCGCGCGTCACCGCCTGGCGCTCACCGCCCTGAAGCGCGAGGAGGCCCTGCTGCCGCAGATCGCACCGCACCGTCTGGTCGACGGCCTGGCCTGCCTGGATGTGGCGCAGGGGCTGTCCTGGGGGGCCGTCCGGCGCCTGGCGCGCCAGCTGGATGCGCAGCGCACCGACGTGCTGGTCTGCACCAACATGTACGCCCTGCTGTAC
>JBIKMY010000156.1:0-5573 GCA_044358945.1 Rubrivivax sp. | reverse complement strand
TTCAAGCAGGTGGCCGAGCGCCTGGAGCAGGTGCACCAGGGGCTGGGAGAGATGCAGGGCCTGGCGCGCGACGTGGGCTCGCTCAACCGTGTGCTGACGAACGTGAAGACACGCGGCATCTTTGGCGAGGTGCAGCTCGCCGGCCTGCTGGAGCAGGTGTTCACGCCGCAGCAGTACGCCGCCAACGTCGAGACCGTGCCGGGCAGCGGGGCGCGCGTCGAGTTCGCCATCCGCCTGCCCGGGCGCGGCGATGACGGCACCACCTTGTGGCTGCCCATCGACGCGAAGTTCCCGCGCGAGGACTACGAGCGGTTGCTGGACGCCCAGGACCGGGCCGACCCGCAGGCCGCCGAGGCCGCGGCGCGCGCCATCGAGGTCCGGTTGAAGGCCGAGGCCAGGACCATCCGCGAGAAGTACGTGGCGGCCCCGCACACCACGGATTTCGCCATCCTCTTCGTGCCCACCGAGGGGCTTTATGCAGAGGCGCTGCGCCGCCCCGGGCTGGTGGAGGCGCTGCAGCGCGAATACCGCGTGTCGCTGACCGGCCCCACCACCTTGCTGGCCACGCTGTCGAGCCTGCAGATGGGCTTTCGTACCCTGGCGCTGGAGAAGCGCAGCGCCGAGGTCTGGCAGGTGCTGGGTGCGGTGAAGACCGAGTTCGGCAAGTTCGGTGAGGTGCTGGCCAAGACCCGCAAGAAGCTGGCCGAGGCCACGAGCACCATTGATCTGGCCGAGGTGCGCACGCGGGCGATGGCCCGGCAGCTGCGGGGCGTGGAGTCGCTGCCCGAGACGCAGGCCCGGGCCCTGCTGCCGGGGGCTCTGGAGGACGAGCCCGAAGAAGAAGGTGGCGCCGCGGGTGTCTGAGCGCACGGGCGAGATGATCCGCCCAGCCGAAGGCCTGGGCAGCCGCACTCTGATGGCGCTGGTGGTCGGGCAGGTGGGCATCCATGCAGCCATGGCGGGGCTTCGTCTGGCTGCGCCCTTGCAGGCGCTGCACGAGGGCTACAGCGCCTGGTCGGTGGGGTTGCTGCTGGCCTTGTTTGCCGCCGCGCCGGTGCTGCTGGCTATGCCCTCAGGCCGCCTGGCAGACCGCCACGGCTACCACCGGCCGATGGGCATCGCGGTGGCGCTGTCGGTGCTCGGGGCGGTCTGCGCTGTGGGCTCCACGTTCCTGGAGGGGCCGCTGCACTTCGGGCTGCTGTGCGTATCGGCCACCTTGTGCGGCAGCGGCACCAACATGGGCATGCTTGCCATCCAGCGCACCGCAGGCCTGGCCGCACGCGACAGCACCGAGCGTGTGCGTATCTTCAGCTGGCTGGGGGTGGCGCCGTCTTTTGCCAACGTGGTCGGGCCGGTGGCCCTGGGCTTCATGATCGACTGGGCCGGCTTCGCTGCGGCCTATGCCCTCATGTTCCCGCTGGTGGCACTGACCTTCCTGAGCGCGCGCCTGGTGCCGCGCATGCCTAGGGCGTCACCCGCCACGACCTCGGCCTCGTCAGGAAGCACGTGGAGCCTGCTGGCCGCCCCGGGCATGAAGCGCCTGCTGCTGTCCAACTGGTTGCTGTCCGCGTGCTGGGACGTCCATGCCTTCGCGCTGCCCATCATCGGGCACGACCGGGGCTTTAGCGCCTCCACCATCGGCTTGATCCTGGGCACGTTCACGCTCAGCGTCAGCGTCATCCGCCTGGTCATCCCGGCATTGGCTCATCGCGTGGAAGAGACGGCCGTGATCCGCTGGGGCATGGTGGGCACGGGGGCCGTGTTTGCCCTGTATCCCCTGGCCTCCAGCCCCTGGCAGATGGGCGTCTGCGCTGCGTTGCTGGGCATCACGCTGGGCAGCACCCAGCCCATGGTGATGTCCGCGTTGCACCACCTGACACCCGACAACCGTCACGGCGAGACCCTGGCCTTCCGCTCCATGGCGATCAACCTGTCCAGCACCCTCCTGCCGCTGTTCTTCGGGGCTGCCGGTGTGGCGGTGGGTGCGAGTGCCTTGTTCTGGGTGGTCGGCGCTTCGGTGGCCGGTGGCTCCTGGGCCGTGGGCGGCCTGAAGCGGCACCTGCCTCAGTAGCGCGCAGCCGACTGCGCAGCCGCGTCAGGCCAGGCCCTGGTGACGCAGCAGCGCGTCGATGCGTGGCTCGCGCCCGCGGAAGGCCTTGAAGCTGTCCAGGGCCGGCCGGCTGCCACCCACCGCCAGGATTTCCTTGAGGTAGCGCTGTCCGGTGCTCACGTCCAGCGGATCCGTCTCCTCAAAGGCGCTCCAGGCGTCGGCGCTCAGCACCTCGGCCCACTTGTAGCTGTAGTAGCCCGCCGCGTAGCCGCCCCCGAAGATGTGCGAGAACGCGTTCTGGAAGCGGTTGAACCCGGGCGGGTGGATGACGGCCACCTCCGCCCGCACCTCGTCCATGACACGCTGCACGTCGGCGTGGCTGCCGGACTCGGCGTGCAGCCGCATGTCGAACAGACCGAACTCGATCTGCCGCAGCGTGGCCAGGCCGCTCTGGAAGTTCTTGGCCGCCAGCAGCTTGTCGTAAAGCGCTCGCGGCAGGGCCTCGCCCGTGTCCACGTGTGCGGTCAGGCGGCGCAGCACGCTCCACTCCCAGCAGAAGTTCTCCATGAACTGGCTGGGAAGCTCCACCGCATCCCACTCCACCCCGGCGATGCCGGAAACGGCCAGGTCGTCCACCTGCGTGAGCATGTGGTGCAGGCCGTGGCCGAACTCGTGGAACAGCGTGATCACGTCGTCGTGGGTCAGCAGGGCGGGCCGTCCCCCCTGGGGCGAGGCGAAGTTGCAGATGAGGTGCGCCACGGGTGTCTGCAGCACTCCCGCAGCGTCGGGCCGGCGCCAGCGCGACTGCACATCGCTCATCCAGGCCCCAGGGCTCTTGCCCGGGCGCGCATGCAGGTCCAGATAGAAGTGCGCCACGGTGGACGGGGCGGCATCGCCGGGCAGAGAGGCCGGCCGCTCGATGCGAAAGAACTTCACGCTCGCGTGCCACACCGGCGCCTGGTCTTCGACGATGCGTACGCCAAACAGGGTCTCGATGATCTCGAACAAGCCTTGCAGCACCCGGGGCAGCGTGAAGTAGGCACGGACCTCCTCCTCGCTGTAGGCGTAGCGCTTCTCGCGCAGGCGTTCGCTGGCGTAGGGCACGTCCCAGGCCTGCAGCTCGGGCAGGCCCAGTTCGGCCGCGGCAAAGGCCTGCAGTTCAGCGAAGTCCTTCTGCGCCGAGGGGCGGGCTCGCAGGGCCAGCAGGCGCAGGAAGTCCAGCACCTCCTGTGGGGAGCCGGCCATCTTGGGTGCCAGGGAAACCTCGGCGTAGTTCGTCCGCCCCAGCAACGCGGCCTCTTCCTGCTTCAGGGCCAGTTGCTCGCGGATGACGGCCGTGTTGTCTTGACCGGCCGGGCCTTGCTCACTGGCGCGGGTGACATAGGCTTTGTAGAGGGCCTGGCGCACGCTGCGGTCGTGTGCATGCTGCATGGCGGGCAGGTAGCTGGGGGCGTGCAGCGTGAGCCGGCAGCCCTGTGCGCTTGCGTCCTCGGCAGCCTGTTTCGCAGCGGCCAGCGCATCTTCCGGCAGCCCGGCCAGCTGCGATTCGGGCACGTCGAGATGGAAGGCATCAGTGGCGTCCAGCACGTGCTCGGAGAACTGCTGCGCCAGTTCAGCCCGCCGGGCCTTGATCTGGGCAAATCGTTCGCGGGCCAGGCCCTGCAGCATGGCGCCCGACAGTTCGAAGTCCCGCAGGGCGTTGTCCAGTGCCTGGCGCCGGGCCGGCGTCAGTGCGTCCCCCTGCGCGCGCAACGCGCGGTAGCGGCCCAGCAGGCGTTCGTCGGCGGCCAGCCGGGTGTGGAAGGCGGTGACGGCGCCCAGGTTGTCGCCGTAGGCGGCGCGGATCTCGGGCGTGTCGGCCACGGCATGCAGATGCCCCACCACGCCCCAGGCCCGGTCCAGCCGCTCGGTGGCCACATCCAGCACCGCAGACATGGCGTCGTAGTCCGTGGGCACTTCGGGGCTCACGGCGCGCTCCAGCGCGGCATCGGCCTGCGTCAGCAAGGCGTCGATGGCGGGCTTGACATCCTCTGAGCGAATGCGGTCGAAGGCGACCGGCTGCGCGAGATTCAACAGCGGATTAGCGTGGTTCATGGTGGGCGGGTTCCGGAAGGCGGGAGGAGGAGAGGGCGACAGCCCGGGGTGTGGGCAGGTGCCGCCCACCCCGCAGGTCAGAGGCTGCGCTGTGCAGCCTCGACGGTGTTGACCAGCAGCATGGTGATCGTCATGGGGCCCACGCCTCCGGGCACGGGGGTGATCCAGCCGGCCACTTCACGCACGGCGTCGAAGTCCACATCGCCCTGCAGCTTGCCCTGCTCGTTGCGGTTGATGCCCACGTCGATGACCACGGCGCCGGGCTTGACCATGTCAGCGGTGACCATGTGGCGCCTGCCCACGGCCGCCACCAGGATGTCGGCCTGGCGCGTGTGCAGACCCAGGTCTGGTGTGGCGCTGTGGCACACCGTCACCGTGGCGTGGGCCTGCAGCAGCAGCAGCGCCATGGGCTTGCCCACCGTGTTGCTGCGGCCGATGACCACGGCGTGCTTGCCGCGGATGTCCACGCCCGTGCTCTCGATCAGCTTCATGCAGCCATAGGGTGTGCAAGGGCGAAACCCCGGCAGCCCGCTCATCAGTTCGCCCGCCGACAGGGTGGAGAAGCCGTCCACGTCCTTGTGCACGGCAATCGTCTCGATGACGCGGTGCGGGTCGATGTGGCGGGGCAGGGGCATCTGCACCAGGATGCCGTGGATGGACGGATCGGTGTTGAGCGTGCGGATGCGCTCCAGCAGATCGCCTTCCGACAGGCTGGCTTCGTATTTCTCGAAGACCGAATGCAGGCCATGGGCTTCGCAAGCCTTGACCTTGTTGCGCACGTACACCGCGCTGGCGGGGTCGTCACCCACCAGGATCACGGCCAGGCCAGGGCGCCGGCCTTGTGCCGCCAGCGCTTGCGCGCGCTGGCTCACGGTTTCCCGGATCTGGCGGGAGAGTTCCACGCCGTCGATGGTTTGGGCAGTCACGCGGGCTCCGTAACGAAGAAGGCCGCTGGAGTCAGCGGCCTTCGTGGGACAGGGGAGTCTCAAGCCTTGGGGATGGCGCCCAGGGCGATCTTCAGCAGATCGGCCACGGTGTTGGCGTTGAGCTTTTCCATGATGTTGGCGCGGTGGGCTTCCACCGTCTTGATGCTGATGCCCAGATCGTCGGCGATCTGCTTGTTCAGCCGACCGGCGACGATGCGCTCCAGCACCTGCGCCTCGCGGGTGGTCAGGCGGCCCAGCAGGGCTTCGCGGCTGACGGCCTCTTGATGTTGGCTGAAGGCGTCGCGTGCCTGGTCCAGCATGCGCTCCACCAGTCCGAGCAGTTCTTCTTCCTTGAAAGGCTTCTCGATGAAATCCATCGCGCCCTTCTTCATGGTGGTCACGGCCATGGGCACATCGCCGTGACCCGTGATGAACACCACGGGCAGGGGGCTGCGGCGTTCGATCAGGCGGTCTTGAAGTTCCAGGCCGCTCATGCCGTCCAT
>JBIKMY010000155.1:0-5574 GCA_044358945.1 Rubrivivax sp. | reverse complement strand
CACCCATGCGGTGATCACCACTCCCGGCGCCACCCGGTTCTATCGCAGCGGAGGACGGCCAGCGCTGCAGCACGCACGTCTGCGGCTGGCGGGCGGCGCGCGCGCCGAATGGCTGCCCCTGGAGAACCTGGCCTTTTCCGGCTGCGAAGCGGAAAACCGAACCGAAGTGGAACTGGCACCGGGCGCAGAGATCATCGGCTGGGACGTGCTGGCGCTGGGGCTGCCGGCCTCGGATGCCGCCTTCGAATCCGGCCGCTTCACGCAGCACCTGGCGCTCAGACTCACTCAGACGGCCGCTGCAAGCACCGCACCCGCCATGCTCGGCACCCCCTGGGGGGCGGATGGCCATCTGGGCCAGCCCCTGTGGCTGGAGCGGGGCTGCATTGACGCCCACGATGCACGGCTGCTGAACTCTGCGCTGGGCTGGGGCGGCCGGCGCGTGCTGGGCATCGCCTGGTGGGGCACCGGGGACGCCATGATGACGGCGCGCCGGCAGGCGTTTGTCGAAGCCGCCCGCGACAACGCAGAAGCCCCTGGCCTGGAAGGCTGGACAGGCGTTACCAGCCCCTTGCCGAACGTGGTCGTGGCCCGGGTGCTGGCTCATCGGGTCGAGCCCACCATGCAGTGGCTGTGCGCCGTGCGGGCCGCCTGGCGCCAACTGGCCTGGGGGCTGGACCCTCACCCCCCGCGGGTCTGGCGCACCTGAGCCGCCCGGCTGCCCGCGCCACGCAGGGCAGCACGCCTGACCGGCCTTTCTCATCGCTGAGGGCGCGCAGGCTCGGGGCGCAGCGTCCAGCGCGCTGCCGCCTGTGACCGAGGGAGAATCCGTCTGATGTCCGAGCCCACTGCGCCAGAGCCCCGCCAGAGCGCGCCGTCCCAGACCGTGGCGGACGCAGCGGGCACCGCCGAGGCTCCCGCAGCGCAAGCCTCGCCTACCCCTGCGCCACCTGCGCCACGCTGGACGCCCGCTGCCAGGGCCGGGTGGCTGCGCCAAGCCTGGCAGTTGGTGCTGGTGACCGTGCTGGGCCTGCCCTTGGCCGGGCTGGTGGCCATCTGGGCCGTGCTGCACAGCGAGCGCGGCACCGCCTGGCTGCTGGCAGGCGTGCCCCAGTTGACCGTGACGGCGCCGCGGGGCGCGCTGCTCGGGCCCGCGTTCTCGGCCGCCAAGGTGCAGTGGCGCTGGGACCTGGGCCGCCAGTGGGTGGAGATCGAGGATCTGCAGTGGACGGGCGCGCACTGGCGCTGGTGGCTGCGCCCCGGCACCTGGGCCGCCGTGCAGGCCGAGCGCCTCCAGGCGCGGCGGGTGGTGGTCCACACCGGGCCGGCCACCGGCAAGCCGCCCGCGCTGCCCGGCTCCCTGGCCCTGCCCCTGGAAGCGAACATCGCGCTGCTGCGCATCGACCTCCTTGAAGTGGACCAACTGCCCGTGTGGCGCCAGGTCAGCGGACGTCTGGCGCTGGGTGCGCAAGAGGGCACCACCCACCGCGTGGACGACCTGGGCTTCCAGTGGGAGGAGTTGCAGGTCAGCGGCCAGGCCTCCATGGCCACGGCCCAGCCCTTTACCGGGCAGGGCCGTTGGGCGGTGAAGGGCACCGGCGCTGTGGCCTGGGAAGGCGATGTGTCCGCCAAGGGGCCGCTGCGGACGCTGGAGTTGCAGGCGCGCCTGCGGGCCCCTGCCTTGCCTTCAGGAATTCGGCCCTCGCTGGACGCCACGGTACAACTCAAACCCTTCGACGCCTGGCCGCTGGGCACCCTGAACCTCACGCTGCAGGCCCTGGACCTGTCGCAGCTCAGCAGCCGCCTGCCGGCGACCCGGCTCACCGGCCGCGCGAGCGTGAAAAGCCTGGGCCTTGCACAACCCGTGGAGGCCGACATCCTGCTGGACAACGCCACGGCGGGCCCCTGGGGTGAGGCCCGCCTGCCCATCCGGCGGGCGCGGCTGGACCTGCGCTCGCGCCTGGACGCGCCCGACAAGGTGGACATCCTCCATCTGGACCTGGACCTGGGCAGCCTTCAGCGCAGTGCCGGCCTGTGGCGCAGCAGCGGTCAGTGGGCGGACGGCACACTGAGCCTGCAAGGCGTGGCCACAGAGGTCAAGCCGCACCTGCTGGACGCCAGGGCGCCGGCCATGACCCTGTCCGGGCCGGTGCAACTGGGTCTTCTGGGTGCACCCTGGAAGGCGGCGGGCGCGCCCCCGAAGGGGGCTGCGCCCGCGTGGTCCGTGGAACTGCGCAGCACCCTCAGCGGCGCGCTCGAAGCCTTCGGGCAACGCGCCACCCTCACGCTGGACGGTGTGGTGCAGCCGCAGGGGATGCAGGTGCGCGCCCTCCAGGCCCAGTCCGGCACGGCCAGCGCCGAACTGACTGCCACGGTGTCCGCCAGCCCCACAGGCCATTGGCTGGTGCGCAGCAACGGCCGCATCAGCGAGTTCGACCCCGTGCCCTGGGTGCCTGGCGACGCTGCCGCACCGTGGCGCAAGGGCCCGCACCGGCTCAACGGCCAATGGGCGCTGGACGTGGCGCTGCCGCCCTGGCGCCCCGGCGATGCTTCACTGCAATGGCTGCAAACGGTGCAAGGCAGCGCCCAAGTGGACATGTCAGCCTCCAGGGTGGCAGGCATGGCCGCTTCGGGGCGTCTGCGGCTGGAACAGGCGCATGACGCCCCCACCCCCGGACGCAGCCAGTTGAGCGCCGAGCTGCGCCTGGGGCGCAACGACTTCAGCCTGAGCGGGCGGGGCGACCCGGGGGGCGACGGCGAACAGGACCGCTGGCAGCTTCAGGTGTCCGCGCCCGCTCTGGGCGAGCTCAGCGCCTTGTCGGCCCTGGCGCCCGAATGGGCGGCCTGGTGGCCCGAGGCCGGACGCGCCGACGCGCGCATCTCCGCGTCCGGCCGTTGGCCGGTGATGGGCACGCAGGGCCAGTTGACGATCGAAGGCCTGAGAAGCCGCAGCTATGGCCTGGCCCTGGCCGAGGCCCGTTGGCAATGGACGGGCCGAGAAACCGACCCGCTGGAGCTGCGTGGCGATGTGCGCAATGCCTCCCTGGGCCCGAACCGGCTGGCACGGCTGAGCGGTGAGGTGCGGGGCACCCTGCGCCAGCACAGCGCCAGTCTCGACATCGCCGCGCCCCTGCTGCCGCCTGAAGCCCTGGCCCGGATGCTGGCCATACCGGCCGGCGCGGGCACGCAGGCGCGGGTGAGCCTGGAGGGCGCCTGGGCGCCACAGAGCACCGGCGGCGGGCGCTGGACGGGCACGGTCAGACGCCTGGAGGCCGGTGTCTGGTCCGGCAGCCTGGACGCGCCGGCCGCAGCACCGCCCACCGCAAGCGCATCAAGCCAGGACAAGGCCTGGCTGGACGCCGCTGACCTGCGGGGGGAGCTGAGGTTCGACGACGCCTGGAGGCTGCGCAGCCTGCGGCTGGACAGCGGCCAGGCGACGCTGGCCGCCGGCCTGCGCATGAAGTGGGACGAAGCGCGTTACGAGTTGCGCGACCCCGCCCGGGCCGACCGACCCGATTTCCAATGGCAAGCAGACGTGCTGCCCTTCGCCCTGGCCCCATGGCTGCAGCGGGCCCAGACCGGCCTGCAGTGGACGGGCGACCTGCGGCTGAGCGCACGCATGGCCGTTCGAGCCGCCGAACGGTTCGAGGCCGAGGTGACCTTGAAGCGCCATGACGGCGACCTGCAGGTTATCGAGGCCGGCCAGGTTCAGCCCCTGGGCTTGAGCACGGTGGACCTGAGCCTCACCGCCAGGGACGGCCTGTGGTCCGTCGCGCCGCGGCTGGTGGGGCGCTCCATCGGCGAAGTCTCGGGGGCCATGCAACTGCGAATCGCTCCACAAGACCGTTGGCCGGACGCCGATGCGGCCCTGTCAGGTGCCGTCCAGGCCCGGGTGCCCAACCTGGGCGTGTGGTCGGGCTGGGTGCCGCCCGGCTGGCGGCTGCAAGGCGAGGTGGTCTCCACGGCCAGCCTGGGTGGGCGCTTCGGTGCGCCACAGCTCACGGGCGAGCTGGTCGCGCAGCGCGTCAGCGTGCGCAACCTGCTGCAGGGGGTGGACTACACCGACGGCGAGCTGAAGGTGGCCTTGCAAGGCGATACCGCACGCATCGAACGGCTGTCGCTGCGCAGCGGCGAGGGCCGCATCACCGGCGAAGGCGTGGGCGAATTCGGCGCCAGGCCCTCGGCCCGTGTGCAGGTGCGGGCCGAGAGCTTCCGCGTCCTGGGGCGTTTCGACCGCCAGCTCGTGGCCAGCGGCCAGGCGGTGCTGGCCCTGCAGCCCGAAGCGCTGAAACTCGACGGGCGGGTAGTGATCGACAGCGGCCTGTTCGACCTGGCCTCGCGCGATGCCCCGACGCTGGACGACGATGTCACCGTGCTCAGCGGGCGCGATCAGCGGACCACGACGGTGGCCGCCGAGCCCGCCGCCCTGCCCCGCTTGATCAGGCAGTCCAGCGTCAACCTGGACGTCGACCTCGGGAAAAAGCTGCGCCTGCGCGGTCGCGGCCTGGACACCGCCTTGCAGGGCGAACTCAAGCTCACCACCCCCTCAGGCAGCCTGGCGGTCAACGGTTCGGTGCGAGCGCAGGGCGGCACCTACGCCGCCTACGGGCAGAAGCTGACCATCGAACGCGGCATCGTCAGCTTCAGCGGCCGCGTGGATTCGCCCAGACTCGACATCCTGGCGCTGCGGCCCAACACCGACATCCGCGTGGGCGTCGCCATCAGCGGCTCGCCCCAATCCCCCCGTGTCCGTCTGGTCAGCGAGCCGGAGATGAGCGAGACCGAAAAGTTGTCCTGGTTGTTGCTGGGTCGGGGCTCGGAGGGCCTGGGAAGAACCGACACGGCGGTGCTGCAACGCGCCGCGGTGGCGCTGCTGGCAGGCGAAGGTGAAGCCCCCACGGACTCCCTGCTGCGCGCCCTGGGTATCGACGACCTGTCCGTCGGGCAGGTGAGCGGTCAGACGTCGGGCCAGGCTACTGGCGACGGGCGCGAGACCGTCATCCGCCTGGGCAAGCAGCTCAGCCGCAACTGGTACGCCGGCTACGAGCGTGGCGTCAACGCCACCGCGGGCACCTTCCAGCTCATCTACCGCGTGGCGCAGCGCTTCACGCTGCGGGCCCAAAGCGGCCTGGAGAACTCGGTAGACCTGATCTGGACCTGGCGCTACGAGCAAACACCGCTGGCAGGCGCGAAGCGCGTGCCGCCCTGACCACCAGAGCGCCACCTTGCTGCTCTGCCAGCGCCCGCACAACTGCAAGGCCGCGGCGTCCGGTTCAGGTCCGCTGTCCCACCAACAAGCTGGCCTGCGCGATGCGGGTCACCACGTCCACCCCGGCCAGGCCCATGACACGGTCGAGTTCACCGTCCAGCGTCTTCAGCACATGGGTCACGCCTTCCTGCCCCGCCACCGCCAGGCCCCACAGGTGGGGGCGGCCAATGAGCACCGCCGTGGCGCCCAGGCCCAGGGCCTTGAAGACGTCGCCACCGCGGCGCACGCCGCCGTCCAGCAGCACGGGGATGCGCCCGTCCACCGCCTGCACCACGCCTGGCAGGGCGCGCAGGCTGGGCAGGGCACCG
>JBIKMY010000154.1:0-5638 GCA_044358945.1 Rubrivivax sp. | reverse complement strand
CCGCCACGATCAGGCCGCAGCCGGCAAGGCGCTGCCAGGAAAAGGGCTCGCCCAACCACTGTATGCCCACGAAGAGCGTGAACACGAAACCCAGGCTGACAAGGGGGTAAGCCAGGCTGACGTCGAGCCGGGACAGGACCCACAGCCACAGGCCGGCGCTCAGGCCGTACAGGGCCAGGCCCAGCCACACCAGCGGGCTGGACAGCGCTTGGGCGTAGGTGGCCAGTACCGGCGCCTCGACGCCACCTGCTGCCGGCGCCCCGGCCTTCATGCCCAGTTTCATGGCGATCTGGGCGAGACTGGACAACAGGACGCAAGCCAAGGCCAGCAGCAAGGGGGCCAGTTTCATGATGCGCCCCGAGAGGCCAGCAAGGCGGCACCCGTCATGGCCAACAGTGTGACCCAGCTGGCTGCGTCTTTGAGTGCGAAAGCGATGGGGTCCTCGCCGTGCAGCTCGCGTCTGGCAACCTTGAGCCACATCCGCATCACCCAGGCCAGCAGCAGCGGCACCAGCGCCCACAGCCACAGCGGCTGGGGGTACAAGGCCCTGCCGTTCTGGCTCTCGATATAGAGCGCCAGCACCAGCACCGCCAGAAAGCCGCTGCACACGCCCATGCCGCGCAAGGTCGCCAGGTCCTCCAGGCGGTAGCCACGGCCGGGGGTGCGCGTGGCCTCGGTATCGTTCATCTCTTCCAGTTCAGCACAGCGCTTGACCAGTGCCAGGCTCAGGAAGATGAACATCGAGAAGGCCAGCAGCCAGTTCGACAACGGCACCTGCGCCACCACCGCGCCGGCGGCAATGCGCCAGGTGTAGAGGCCTGCGAGCAGCAGGACATCGAACAGCGCCAGGCTCTTGAGGTAGACCGAGTACGCCAGGGTGATGGCCAGGTAGCCTGACAGCATCGCAGCCAGCGCCGGCGAAATCGCCAGCGCGAGCACAAGGCCCGCGGTCAAGAGCGCTGCCGCCATGGCCAGCGCGGGTCCGACGCCCAGCAGGCCGGCAGCCAGCGGTCGCTTGCGCTTGTGAGCGTGGCGGCGGTCGTTGGGCAGGTCCAGAAGGTCGTTGAAGAGATAGGTGGCGGAAGCGCACAAGCCGAAAGCCACAAAGGCCCCCAGCACTGCACCCCAGGCCTGAGCGCTCGTCACGTGGCTGGCCAGCAGCGGCACGAATACCAGCATGTTCTTGCTCCATTGCGTCAGCCGGATGGCCTTGAGCAAGGTGCGCAGGCGCAGCGGTTCGCACTTGAAGACGCGAGCCTGGGGGTGCAGGGCGTTCAGTCGCCTTTGCACGCCAGGCGGCGTGTTGACGGCCACGGCCTCGGCGCTGTGTTGCCACACCACCAGATCGACAGCGCCGTTGCCCGCGTAGGCGAACGCACCGCCGCTGTGGAGCCTGATGGCGGCGAGCTTGTGCGCGCCGGAAAGATTGACATCCTGGCTGCCCAGATGGTCGTCGAACACGCCCAGATGCTGCGCGACCTCGGCGGCGATGCGGTGGTCAGCGGCGGTGGCCAGGACGAGACGCCGGCCGCTGACGCGCTCGGCGCGCAGGAAGTCCAGAAAAGCGCTGTGGTACGGCAGCGTGGCGGGGTCGGGCCGCACTGCGTCCGCCAGTCTGCGCTTGAAGTACAACTTCCCCTGGAACAACCAAAGCAGCAGCCGCAGCAGGTTCAGCGGGTTGCGTCGCAACAGCAGGAGCACCGACTCGTGCAGCGTATCCCCCGGGAACAGCGTGCCATCGAGGTCTACGTACAGAGGCACCGCAGGCGCAGTCGATGGTGATGGCAAAGGCGGGGCAGGCGGTTCCACGAGGGGCGGCTGAATAGCGGGAAGATCGTCATGCATCGCCGCGGACGGGCGATGTGCACAGGCAGACCTCACTATGCCACTGCTTGTGCCAGCGCCTCACGAGCCGTGGCCAGACGCAGAAAACCCGCCACACCTTGCGATGTGGCGGGTCCGGCGGGGACCCCGGTTCTCGGCCTTGCGGTCGACGAGCCGTCTGAGTTCTGTCCCCGTCCCTCCGCTCCAGCCCGAAGGCTTTCGCAGTTCGCCCCTGTTGCAGAGCGCCTCAACTTCACCCTTGGCGGAGTTGGCAGTTCCTCCAAGGGCGCAAACGAAGAATAGGGCGTGCCGGGCCGCTGCGATTGACCTTGCGCACGCTTGGATTGCTTGGCTTGCTTCGCCTCCTCGGCTTCTTGCCGGTCCATCGCACCGCAGAATGCGGCGCATGCGATGTTGTACCCTGCCGAAGGACGCGCCATGAAGTCACTGCCTGAAGGATTCCGCGCGCTGGTCATCGGGGCAGGCGGTGCCCTGGGTTCGGCGTTCGTTCAGCTCTTGAGCAGCGAGCCCCGCTGTGCCAGCGTACACGCCTTGGGCCGCCACACCGATCCGCCAATCGACCTGACGGACGGGGCCAGCATCGAGGCCGCAGCGCTGCGTTTGCGCGAGCAGGCCGCCTCGTCACCATGGCATCTGATCATCGTGGCCACGGGCGTGTTGCACACCGCCCATGTCCAGCCGGAGAAGCGCCTGGCAGATCTGTCTGCCGCCGCGATGGAGGAGGTGTTTCGCATCAACACCTTCGGGCCTGCGCTGCTGCTGCGCCACTTCGCGCCCCGGCTGGACCGCCAGCGCAGCGTGATGGCCGTGCTCTCGGCCCGGGTCGGCAGCATCGGTGACAACCGCCTGGGCGGCTGGTACAGCTACCGGGCATCCAAGGCGGCACTGAACATGACGGTCAAGACGGCGGCTATCGAGATGCGCCGTACGCACCCCGGTGCGGTGTTGACCGCCCTGCATCCGGGGACGGTGAGGTCGGCACTGTCCAGGCCGTTTCGCGGCGACGAGATCGGGCGTGAGCCGCTGGCGGCGGCGGCGGACATGTTGAATGCTCTGGACGGCCTGGGCGCCGAGGACAGCGGCTGCTTCCTGGCCTACGACGGGCAGCGCCTGCCCTGGTGAAGGGGCGCTGCCACGCCCGCCTATGCCTTGGGCATCCGGTACAGGCCGCAGATCTTGTTGCCGTCCGGGTCACGAAGATAGGCCAGGTAGAGCTGGCCCGCGGCACCTTCGCGCACCCCCGGAGGGTCTTCGCAAGTGGTTCCGCCATGGGCAGTGCCCGCCGCGTGCCACGCCTGTACCTGTTCGGCCGAGGTGCAGGCGAAACCCAGCGTGCTGCCGTTGCCCACCGTGGCCGGCTCGCCGTTGATGGGCAACGACACGGAGAACACGCCTGTGGGCGTGCGCCAGAAGACACGGTGGCGGTCCACGTGGCCTGCGGCCACGCCCAGGGTGTCCAGCACCGCGTCGTAGAAGGCCTTGGCCCGGGGCAGGTCGTTAGTGCCGATCATGACGTGAGAAAACATCTCGGGAGTCTCCTTGTGGCGGTGAGGTGGTGGCCTCTCATGCGGCCGGTAGGCATTATGGAGACCGGGCTTGCGCTCATGTTCCACTGCGTTTCTTTTCAGCGGGCGCTCAGAGACTGCCGCCGTCATCGAACAACGCTACGAACTGTGCGAGGACTTCGCCCAGATGCTGCTCGGGCAGGCGCAGACGCGCCAATGGGAGTTGGGCATCACGCGGGAAGACGTGCTTCAGCGCATGGCCCAGGGGCTGCAGGGCTCGGAGGTCTTCACGCCGGTCGAGGCGCAGTGGGTTCTGACGCGCCTGGAGGAATTGCTGTTGTGCTGACCATTGCGGGGCTTGCAGTCGTGGACTTCTCTGATATGCTGTATAAAAATACAGTATCCTGGTATGGAGCCCACCATGAAGCACGACTTTCGACAGTTTTACCAGCCTCAGACCAGCCATCCCCCGCGCTGGTTGCGCCGCCTGTGGCTCTGGTTCTGACCCGGGGCCCGGCAGCATGAGCGCTGTCGAGTTCGTGCTGCGGGGCGACCACATCACCCTGGACGCCCTGCTCAAAGCCACCGGGTTGGCGGCCAGCGGCGGGAATGCCAAGGCGTTGATCGCCGCCGGCGACGTATTTGTCGACGGCCAGGCCGAACTGCGGCGCGGCCGAAAGCTGCGTGAGGGACAGGTGGTGACGCTCGGATCGCAGCGCATCCAGGTCATCCGGCCCTGACGCTGAGGGCTGCCGGGAGTCCGGGAGTCGGGGAGACCGTGACAATGGCTCCCTTCATCCCCGCAGGACCAGCCGTGAAGACCTATGACATCGAAGTGCAGCGCCTGAAATCGATGAAGCACGACAAGGGGCTGGTCGAGATCGGGCTGGATGCCCTGGTGATGGCCCGTCCCGTGCGGGACGAAGGCTCCTCGGCCAGTTGCCTGCGCGTGCCAGTGGAGCACGCTCGCACCTTGCTGATGCTCCTCAAGCAGCAGATCGCCGAGCTGGACAAACTGCAGCCGCGCAGCCGCCGGTCGGGGCGTTGCTGAAAGGCGGCTGGAAGGCCGCTCAAGGGCGGCGCGTTCAGCGCGCCTGTCCGTCCACGTAAAGCCAGATCCCGTCCACGCGCTCGAAGCGGCTGAGTTCATGCAGACGCTGGGCCCGTCCGCCTTGCTTGTGGCGGGCGACAAACTCCACGGTGGCGTGGCCGTCATCAAGACGGTGGTGCGATTTCACCTCCAAGCCCAGCCAGCGCAGGCCCGGTGGATCAGGCTCGATGGCCACGGGCCGCGTGCGGGGGTGCCAGGTGGCCAGCAGGTAGTCGTGCCGGCCCAGGACGAAGGCGCTGTAGCGCGAGCGCATGAGCGCCTGCGCGTCAGGGGCCTGCAGGTGCAGCGGTCCTTCGTGCCAGCGGGCGCAGCACGCCGAGTAGGGCTGCGGCAGGCCACAGGGGCAGGGGTTGCGGCTGTGGGCAGCAGGGGCGTTCATGCCGTCATTCTCACGGGCGCCGCCCCGGGACGGCGCCGACCGTCGATACACTGAAGTTCCCCGCCAAGGGGCGGTCCCTGCGAGGTGGATGGGGCGGTCTCTGGTGGACAGGCCGTCTGACCCGGAGGAACTTCCATGCTGGACCCCCAAGCCCGCGCCCTGATCGATCTGATGGTCGAGAAAGGGGTGCCACCCACGCACACCTTGACGCCGGCACAGGCCCGGGCGTTCTATCGCGACCGCCGGGGCTTCACCCAGCCCGAACCGCCGGTCATGGCCGAGGTGCGGGACCTGCGGGCCGGTGACGTGCCGCTGCGGCTGTTCCGTCCCGTCATGACGGATCAGGTCTTGCCCGTGCTGCTGTACCTGCACGGCGGGGGGTGGACCATCGGAGATCTGGACACGCACGACGTGCTTTGCCGCCAACTGGCCCGCGAGGCCGGGTGTGCGGTGGTCTCGGTGGACTACCGGATGGGGCCGGAGCATCGATTCCCCGCCGCGGTGGAAGACTGCGTCCATGCCTTCGGCTGGGTGCTTTCCCATGCGGTGGACCTGAAGCTGGACCCCGGCCGCACGGCCGTGGGCGGCGACAGCGCGGGGGGCAACCTGGCGGCCGCCTTATGCCTGGTGCAGCGCGAAGCCGGCCAGCCGCTGCCCGGGTTCCAGTTGCTCATCTACCCCGCCACCGACATGCGGGCCGTGGCCCCCTCCCACACCACGAACGGCCAGGGCTACATGCTGACCAACGACAGCATCGCCTGGTACCGCGGCAACTACATCGCAGACCCTGCCGATTGG
>JBIKMY010000153.1:0-5644 GCA_044358945.1 Rubrivivax sp. | reverse complement strand
CCCCGGCTGCACGACCGAGGCCATGCAGTTCCGCGACCAGCACAAGGACTTCCTCAAGGCCGGTGCCGTGGTGTTCGGCGTCTCGCGCGACAACATGGCCAGCCACGAGAAGTTCAAGGCCAACCTCGAGCTGCCCTTCGAGCTGATCGCCGACACCGAAGAGAAGCTCTGCCACATGTTCGGCGTCGTCAAGAACAAGATCATGTACGGCAAGAAGGTCAAGGGCATCGAGCGCAGCACCTTCCTGATCGACGCTGAAGGCGTGATGCGTGCCGAGTGGCGTGGCATCAAGGTCGCCGGCCACGTCGAAGAGGTGCTGCTGGCGGTGAAGGCGCTGAAGAAGGCCGCTTGAACATCCGCGAGTCCCGTGCCGGCCGGTGGCGCCCCGCCACCCCGGCCCTGTTCATTGCAGCCGCGCGGCCTGGCCGACGCGGCTTTTTCGTTTCTGCAACCCGGATTCATCTCCATGCCCCTGCCCAAGCCGCCGTCCAAGAAGGGTGACCTGCTGCAAGCCGCCGACTACGAGGCGCAGGCCGCGCCGCGGGCCGAAAAGCGCTCGATGAAGTCGCGGGCCTCCGACGCCACGCCCGCCCCGGCCGCGCTGGAACTGCGCGATGGCGGCACGGCCGTGGCCGCCCGCCCTGCAGCCCCGGTAGCCGCTGCCCCTGTGACCGCGCCGGCCGCGCCGGCCGCGGCCGCACCCCGCATGCCCGTGGAGCCGCGCGCCAAGGCCCGCAAGCCGCGCAGCACCGGCCCGGCGAAGTTGTTCGTGCTCGACACCAACGTGCTGATGCACGACCCGATGAGCCTGTTCCGCTTCGAGGAACACGACGTCTTCCTGCCGATGATCACGCTCGAAGAGCTCGACGGCCACAAGAAGGGCATGAGCGAGGTCGCGCGCAGCGTGCGCCAGGTCAGCCGCGAGCTCGACGCGCTGGCTTCGTTCGACAAGCAGGTGGGCGGCAGCGACCCCTCCGAAGGCATTCCGCTGGGCAAGACCGGCCACCGCGAGGCCGGCGGCAAGCTGTTCTTCCAGACCACGCTGCTCGACGTGAAGCTGCCCGCCGGCCTGCCGCAGGGCAAGGCCGACAACCAGATCCTCGGCGTCGTGCAGAGCCTGCGCGAGCGCTTCCCGCAGCGCGAGGTGGTGCTGGTGTCGAAGGACATCAACATGCGCGTGAAGGCGCGCGCCCTGGGCCTGCCGGCCGAGGACTACTTCAACGACAAGACGCTGGAAGACGGCGATCTGCTCTACACCGGCGTGCTGCCGCTGCCCGCCGACTTCTGGGACCGCCATGGCAAGACCATGGAGAGCTGGCAGCAGGGCGGCCACACCTACTACCGCATCAGCGGGCCGATCGTGCCGGCGCTGCTGATCAACCAGTTCGTCTACCACGAGGTGCCGGGCGGCCCGAACCTGTACGCCAAGGTCACCGAGATCACCGGCAAGACCGCGGTGCTGAAGACGCTGCGCGACTACACCCACGGCAAGAACGCCGTCTGGGGCGTGACGGCGCGCAACCGCGAGCAGAACTTCGCCCTCAGCCTGCTGATGGACCCGGACTGCGACTTCATCACCCTCACCGGCACCGCCGGCACCGGCAAGACGCTGATGACGCTGGCGGCAGCGCTGAGCCAGGTGCTCGACGAGCGCCGCTACAGCGAGATCATCGTCACCCGCGTCACCGTGCCGGTGGGCGACGACATCGGCTTCCTGCCTGGCAACGAGGAAGAGAAGATGGGCCCCTGGATGGGCGCACTCGACGACAACCTCGAGGTGCTGGCGCGCAGCGACAGCGGCACCGGGGAGTGGGGCCGGGCAGCCACGAACGATCTGGTGCGCAGCAAGATCCGCATCAAGAGCATGAACTTCATGCGCGGTCGCACCTTCCTGAACAAGTTCCTCATCATCGACGAGGCGCAGAACCTGACGCCCAAGCAGATGAAGACCCTGGTCACGCGCGCAGGCCCGGGGACGAAGATCGTCTGCCTGGGCAACCTGGCGCAGATCGACACCCCCTACCTGACCGAAGGCTCCTCGGGCCTGACCTACGTGGTCGACCGCTTCAAGGGCTGGCCGCACGCCGGCCACGTGACCCTGGCCCGGGGCGAGCGCTCGCGCCTGGCGGACTACGCCTCCGACGTGCTCTGAGGCCCCCCGGCGCCCCGGGGCACGTGAGCCTGGTCAAAACGCCGGGTGCTGACGCAGGTAGCTCGCAAAACGCGGCAGGCCCTGGCCGGTGCGCCCCTGGTAGGTGTAGCTGACCAGGCTGCCCACCGTAGGAGGGCCGCGCCGGACGGCATCGTCCATCCCGGAGCCCAGCAGGAACTCGCGCCCCTGGGCGTCGCGCACCCGCAGCGCGCCCACCTGCCCGACGAGCCGGCCGCGCCCCGGCACATGGCCGACGACGACGGCCTCGTCGTCCTGGCTGGTCTTGAGCTTCAGCAGGTTCGGGCTCCTTCCGGCGCGCCACAGGGCGTCCGCACGGTGCAGCATCAAGCCCTCGCCCCCGCCTTCGACGACACGGTCGAGCCAGGCGCGCAGCGCCACACGGTCGGGCACCACATGCTGATCGACCGCCTCGAGCCCGACCCAGCCAGAGCGCTCGACCAGCGCGCGCAGGCGAGCCGCGCGCTGTTCGAACGTTCCCTGCGCGCCCGGCAGGTCGAACACCTGGTAGCGAAGCTCGCGCCAGGCCGCATCGTCGGGCTCCTGGCGACGCACCGCGCCCACCAGGTCTTCGAAGCAGCCTCGTCCCAGCCACAGCTCGCCATCCAGCGGCATGGGCGGCAGTCGCTGCGTGAACCAGCTCGGCGCCTGGATGGCGATGCCGCTGCGAAAGCGCAGCCGTTCGCCATCCCACCAGGCGCGCGCGCCGTCGAGCTTCTCGCTGACGAGCCAACCCTGCGGGTCAATGTCGTCTGGCGCCTCGCGCGCCAGTTGCAGGGGTGCGGCGTCGCGGCCGGTCGCAGCCAGGGCGCCGCCGCCTGCCCAGGGGCTGGCCAGGCAAGCCAGCGTGAAAGCGCGGCGCAGGCGGTCGACGGCAGCGACGCGCGCGGGGCGGACCTCAGCCGTGACAGGCGGGCAGGCACGGCCGGAGGCCGCGGGGAAGGCAGGCGGGGCCGGAAACAGGGGTTCGGCAAGCATCGGGCATCCTTTCGGGCGGGTGACGGTGGATGCCCGTCAGTGTCTGCAGCCCCAGGCGGCTGCGCCATCACCCGTTGGGGGGGGGGAGATGCCTCCCCCGGATGGGGGAGCCCCGCCTCGGGAGGCTCCGGCTCTCAGCTCACCAGCTCCTTGATCTGCTGCAGCGCCGTCGGATCCTCGATGGTGGTCAGGTCCCCAGGGTCGCGCTGCTCGCACACGGCCTGGATGGCGCGCCGCAGCAGCTTGCCCGAACGCGTCTTGGGCAGCACGGTGACGAAGCGCACCCGCGCCGGCCGGGCCACGGCTCCGAGCTGGCTGTCGACCACCTTCATGATCTCGCCCTCGAGCTTCAGCGCAGCCGTGTCGCTGGCGGCCAACGACGGATCCTTCAGCACCGCGAAGGCCATCGCGACCTGGCCCTTCAGGTTGTCGGCCACACCCACGACCGCCACCTCGGCCACGTTCGGGTGGCTGGAGATGCTCTCCTCGATCTCGCGCGTGCCCAGGCGGTGCCCGGCCACGTTGATGACGTCGTCGGTGCGGCCGAGGATGAAGTAGTAGCCGTCCTCGTCCCGGATGCCCCAGTCGAAGGTGCTGTAGAGCTGGCGACCGGGGATGCTGCTCCAGTAGGTCTTGACGTAGCGCTCGTCGTCGCGCCAGACGGTCTGCATGCAGCCCGGCGGCAGCGGGCCCTCGATGACGACGACGCCCTTCTGGTTGGGACCCTTCAGCTCCTCGCCGGTGTTCTCGTCGACGAGCTTGACGTCGTAGCCGTAGACCGCCTTGCCCGGGGAGCCGAACTTGCTCGGTGCCTGCTCCACGCCGTTGCAGATCGTCAGGATGGGCCAGCCGGTCTCGGTCTGCCAATAGTTGTCGATGATGGGTTTGCCCAGGGCCTCGGCAATCCACTTCGCGGTGGGCTCGTCCAGCGGCTCGCCCGCCAGAAAGAGCGCGCGCAGCGAGCTCAGGTCGTGGCGCGACAGGGCTGAAGGATCCTGCTTCTTGAGCACCCGCACCGCGGTGGGGGCGCTGAACATCGAGGTGACGCGGTACTTCTCGACCAGGCTCCACCACACGGCCGCGTCGGGCCGCGTCGGCAGGCCCTCGTACATGAGGGTAGCCATGCCGGCGATCAGCGGCCCGTAGACGATGTAGCTGTGGCCCACGACCCAGCCGATGTCGCTGGTGGAGAAGTAGGTCTCGCCCGGCTGGCCGAGAAAGATGTGCTTCATGCTGGCCGCCAGCGCCACCGCGTAGCCGCCGGTGTCGCGCTGCACGCCCTTGGGCTTGCCCGTGGTGCCACTGGTGTAGAGCGTGTAGCTCGGGTGGGTCGAATCGACCCAGGTGCAGGGCACGCGCGCGGCCATGTGCTGCTGGCGCAGCGCGTGGTAGTCGACATCGCGCCCGGGCTCCATCGGCATGTCGCTCAGGCCACGGTTGACCATCAGCACTTTGGCCGGCTTGTGCGCCGACAGCCGTATGGCCTCGTCGAGCAGGCCCTTGTAAGGCACGACCTTGCCGCTGCGGCTGCCGGCGTCGGCGCTGACGATGACCGTGGGCTGGGCGTCGTCGATGCGGCTGGCCAGACTCACGCTCGCGAAGCCGCCGAAGACCACCGAATGCAACGCGCCGATGCGTGCGCAGGCGAGCATTGCGAACGCCGCCTCGGGGATCATCGGCATGTAGACGAGCACGCGGTCGCCCTGCCCCACCCCCAGCGCACACAGGGCGGCGGCCATGCGCTCGACCTCGGCCTGCAGTTCGGCGAAGGTGTAGACCACCTCCTTGTCGACCTCGGTCGAGACCCAGATCAGGGCGCGCCGGTCCGGGTGCGTGGCGGCGTGCCGGTCGACCGCGTTGTGGCACAGATTGGTCTTGCCGCCGACGAACCAGCGCGTGAAAGGCGGCCGGCTGCTGTCGCAGATCTGGCTGGGCGGGGTCTGCCAGTCGATCAGTTGCGCCTGCTCGGCCCAGAAGCCGTCCCGATCGGCCAAGGAACGGCGGTGGAAGTCGTCGAAGCCCATGGTGTCCCCTCGCTGTGGCAAGTCCAATCTGACCTTGTCACTGTGCCGCAGCGGACTTTCGGAGGGCTGACTGGCGGCCTCGTCAATCGATCCTGACGACGACACGCCCCCGCACCTGGCCCTCCATCAGCTTCTGAGCCGCCGGCAGCACGGCTTCTAGACCGATCTCGGTGCACATGCTCTCGAGCTGCGCAGGGTCCAGGTCCGCAGCCAGACGGTCCCAGGCTGCGCGGCGCAGAGCGGGGGGCGCCATGACGCTGTCCACACCGAGCAGGGCCACGCCCCGCAGGATGAAGGGCATCACGGTGGTTGGCAGGTCGGCCCCCTGGGCCAGGCCGCAAGCGGCAACGGCGCCGCCATAGCGCACCTGGGCGCAGGCGTTGGCCAGCGTGTGGCTGCCCACGGCGTCCACCACGGCGGTCCAGCGCTCCTTCTGCAAGGGCTTGCCCGGAGCCGACAGTTCGGCCCGGTC
>JBIKMY010000152.1:0-5661 GCA_044358945.1 Rubrivivax sp. | reverse complement strand
GATGCCGCACTGCACCTCGTCCAGCATCAACAGCCAGTTGCGCTCGTCGCATAGCTTGCGCAGGCCCTGCAGGTACTCCCAGCGCGAGGGGTTGATGCCGCCCTCGCCCTGGATGGTTTCCAGAAACACGGCCACCACGTTGGGGTTGGTGCGGGCCACCTGCTCGATGGCGTCCAGGTCGTTCAGTGGCACGCGCACGAAGCCCTCCACCAGGGGCTCGAAGCCTTTCTGCACCTTGGGGTTGCCCGTGGCCGACAGCGTGGCGATGGAGCGCCCGTGGAAGGCTTTCTCGTAGACGATGATCTCGGGACGTGTGATGCCGCGGTCGTGCCCGTACTTGCGCGCGATCTTGAGCGCGCCTTCATTGGCTTCCAGACCGGTGGAACAGAAGAACACACTGTCCAGGCCCGACAGTTCGCACAGCGTGGCGGCCAGTTGCTCCTGCAGCGGCACCTCGTAGTAGTTGCTGCTGTGGATCAGCTTGGCGACCTGGTCTTGCAGGGCCGGCACCAGCTTGGGGTGGCCATGGCCCAGCGTGTTGACGGCGATGCCGCCCAGCGCATCGAGGTAGCGTCGCCCGTGGGTGTCCCAGACCCAGCAGCCCTTGCCGTGCGACAACGCGATCGGCAGGCGGCCATAGGTGTTCATCACATGCGGCATGGGCCGGGTGACGGCGGGATCGGCGACGGCGTTCATGGTCTCAGGTCCTCATGTCAGACAGTGGCGTGAGCAAAGAAAAAGGGCCGGAGGCAGCTTTCGGCGCTGATCCGACCGAAATTCATTCTAGGTTCGTGTGGCGGCGTCAGCGCCCGGCCATCCGGCAGTGAGAAGCTCGAGCGATGCTGCAATGCAACACGCCGCGGGCACAATGCTGTCGAGGATGGCCGCGGCGCAGGGTCCTGGCCGGTGGCGGGGCTGCGCCGTCAGACCTGTGGCCGTTCGTTGTCAGCCTGTCCGTTTTCATGGAATGAGTTCCCAACGTCAAGTCTTCATCCAGGGCGTCACCCGCGAAGGTCGGCCTTTTCGCCCCAGCGACTGGGCCGAGCGCCTGGCCGGTGCCATGTCGTCCTTCAGGCCGGGTGGAGGCATCGGCGGTATCGGGGCCTTCATCGGCTATTCCCCCTACTGCTTTCCCCGGGTGATCGACGGCGTGAAGTGCGTGATCGTTAGCGAAGCGTTGCGTGCCATCGAACCCATGGCCTGGGACTTCGTCATGAACTTTGCGCGCGACAACGAGCTCCAGGTGTTCGAGGCCTGCCTGTTGCCGGAGGCGCCCCCCGTGCCCGGGACGCCGGTGGCTCCTGCTGGCTGAGGTTTCGGGCCGGCAAAGGGCGCGGCCATGAAAAAAGCCCGCATCTGCGGGCCTTCTGGCGGGTGAACGGGTCGCCGATTTCAGGCGGCCAGCGCCTTGATCTTGGCCGACAGGCGGCTCTTGTGACGTGCGGCCTTGTTCTTGTGGAACAGGCCCTTGTCGGCGATGGAGTCGATGACGCTCTGCCCGTTCTTGAACAGGTCAGAGGCCTTGGTCTTGTCACCGGCCGTCACGGCCTTCTGAATGTTCTTCACCACCGTGCGGAACTGGGACCGCAGTGCCGAGTTGTGCGCGTTCAGCTTGACGTCCTGGCGCGCACGCTTGCGGCCGGAGGCGATACGAACGGTCTTCTTCTTGGCTTTGGACGAGGTGGCCATGTGATGCTTGGGCGGCGCCGCCGCGCTCGAGGTTGATCTGTATGAAATGGGCGAAACCGCCCAAAGACCGTCGAGTATAGCAAGAATCTCGTCCCGGACCCATGCGTCTTCTGGCGGCTGCGCAGGGGCTCCCGTAAACTGGGGCTCCACCTCACCGCCGCGGTCCGCGCCCGGCGCAGCTTCCCCGTCCCGTTGTGAACCTTCTCAAGGCGGCTTCGACCGTTTCCCTGTTGACGCTCGCCTCGAGGGTGACCGGCCTGGTGCGGGAACAGCTCATGGCGGCCGCCTTCGGGGCCAGTGCCGTCACCGACGCCTTCAACGTCGCCTTCCGCATCCCGAACCTGCTGCGACGCCTGTTTGCCGAGGGCGCGTTCTCCCAGGCCTTCGTGCCGCTGCTGGCCGCCTCGCGCCAACGCGACGGCGATGACGCCACCCGCCGGCTGGTGGACGCCGTGGCCACGGTGTTGTGGTGGGCCTTACTGGCCACTGTCGTCGTGGGCGTGGCGGGTGCGCCGGTGATCGTCTGGCTGATGGCTTCGGGCCTGGCCGCCTTCGACGAGGCGGTGTTCCTGACGCGGCTGATGTTCCCCTACATCGCCTGCATGTCGCTGGTGGCGCTGGCCGCGGGCGTGCTGAACACCTGGCAGCGGTTTGCCGTGCCGGCCGCCACCCCGGTGCTGCTGAACCTGTCATGGATTGCCGCGGCATGGTGGGGCGCGCCCTGGTTCCAGTCCCTGGGCGTGGAGCCCATCTATGCCGTGGCCGCGGGGGTCATGGTCGGCGGCCTGCTGCAGCTGGCCGTGCAGTGGCATGCCCTGCGTCGCGTGGGCATGGCGCCGCGGCTGGCCTGGAGGCCGGGCCGCATCGCGCAGGCCTGGTCACACCCCGGCGTGGGGCAGATCCTGCGGCAGATGGCGCCGGCCTTGTTGGGGGTGTCCGTGGCCCAGGTGTCGCTGCTGATCAACACGCAGATTGCCTCGCACTTGACGGTGGGCTCGGTGTCCTGGTTGACTTATGCCGACCGCCTGATGGAGTTCCCCACGGCCTTGCTGGGCGTGGCCCTGGGAGTGGTGCTGCTGCCGCGGCTTTCCGCTGCGCAGGCCGGCGGTGATGCCCAGGCCTACTCGGGCATGCTGGACTGGGGTCTGCGCATGGTGGTGCTGCTGGCGCTGCCCTGTGCGGTGGCCTTGCTGGTGTTCGCCGAGCCGCTGGTGGCCGTGCTGTACCACTACGGGCGCTTCAGTTCGCATGACGCGGCCCAGACGGTGATGGCCTTGCAGGGCTACGGCGTGGGCCTGCTGGGCCTGATTGCCATTAAGGTGCTGGCGCCGGGTTTCTATGCGCGCCAGGACGTCCGTACGCCGGTCCGTATTGCCCTGGTCGTGCTGGTCATCACCCAGGGGCTGAACGTGGCTTTCGTGCCCTGGCTGGGCCATGCCGGGCTGGCCCTGTCCATCGGCCTGGCAGCGATGATCAATGCAGCGTGGTTGTTGATCGGCCTGCTGCGCGCCGGTGCCTACCGGCCGAGCGCGGGATGGGGGTGGTTCATGCTGCGGGTGCTGCTGGCTTGCGGCGTGCTGGCCTGGGGGCTGGAGCTTGCGTCCAGGCACCTGGATTGGCTGGCCCTGCAGGCCGAGCCCTGGGCCCGCGCATTGTGGCTGGCCCTCATCGTGGCAGCGGCGGCTACGGTGTACTTCAGCGCCCTTCGGCTGCTCGGGCTGAAGTGGTGGGCTTTCATGCGGCGCGCGCCTTGACCCTTGCACTAGACTTCCGGCCAATGAATGCGACGCTGGAGCTGGGCCTGTGAGTGGCGGCGTGCGCCTGGGGGTGCCGTCCAGCCTGGACTACTTCGCCACGCTGGTGGCCGAGGACGAGGGCTTCCCCTTGCTGGAGGCCGCCATCGCCGTGGGCCAGGACCGCGACGCGGCGCTGGACCCGCAGGCGGTGATGGTGGCGCTGGACCGCTTGGGAGCAAGGCTGGCACGCCGCATTCCTGCCGATGCGGTGCCCTTGCAGCGCCTGCGCTGGCTCAACCGCTATTTCTTCGACGAACTGGCCTTTGGCGGCAACGTCAATGACTACTACGCCGCCGACAACAGCTATCTGCACTGCGTGCTGGATTCGCGCCGCGGCATTCCTATCACCCTGGCCCTGCTCTACATTGAGATGGCTGGGCATGCGGGCCTGAAGGCACGGGGCATCAGTTTCCCCGGCCACTTTCTCGTCAAGCTGCGCCTGCCGCGCGGCGAGGTCGTGATCGACCCGTTCACGGGGCAGTCACTGTCCCGGGAGGACCTGGAAGAGCGCCTGGGGCCGTACCGTCGCCAACGCGGTCTGCTGGGGGAGTTCGAGGTGCCGCTGGGCCTGTTCCTGCAGGAGGCCACACCCCGGGAGTTCCTGGCGCGGCTGTTGCGCAATCTGAAGGAGATCCACCTCTCGTCCGAGGATTGGCCGGCCCTGCTGCAGGTGCAGGAGCGCCTGGTTCGCCTGATGCCGCAGGCCTGGCAGGAGCACCGCGACCGCGGCCTGGCTTACGCCGAGCTGGGCATGGACGACCTGGCACTGGCCGACCTGCAGACTTACCTGGAACACTGCGCAGAGGCCGAAGATGCCTCGGCCCTGCGTGAGCGCATGGCCCGCATGGGGCACCCTGGCAGCGGACGTTGGACCCCATGAACCTGCAACCTGCGCAACGCCGACTGCTGTGGTGGCTGGCCATCGGTCTGGTCGGTCTGGCCCTGCTGTGGCTGCTGGCCCCGGTGCTCACACCGTTCCTGATCGGTGCGATCCTGGCCTACGCGCTGCATCCCGCGGTGGAGAGGCTGGCGGCCCGGCGCGTGCCGCGGGTGCTGGCCGTCCTGGTCGTCGAAGTGGCCATGGTGCTGGCGCTGCTGGCTACGGTGCTGCTGATCGTCCCCATCCTGTCCAAGGAGATACCGCTGTTGCAGGCGCAGATTCCCTTGCTGGCTGAGCGCCTGAACCAGACCGTGTCGCCCTGGCTGGCGCAGCAGGGCATTCATGTGGCGCTGGATGTGCCCAGCATCAAGGCGTTTGTGCTGAAGTACCTCAACGCCAATGCCGAAGAGGGGCTGGCGGCACTGCTGAGCTCGGCACGCATTGGCGGCAGCGTGGCGCTGACCATCGCCGGCAATCTGGTCCTGATCCCGGTGGTGCTGTTTTATCTGTTGATGGACTGGCCCCACATCGTCTCGCGTGTGCAGGGGCTCATTCCGCGCCGGCAGGCCGCTGCCGTGAACGCGTTTCTTGACGAGTGCGATGTGCTGCTCGGGCAGTACCTGCGCGGGCAGCTGCTGGTGATGCTGGTACTGGCGGTCTACTACGCCGTGGGCCTGTGGTTGTTCGGTTTCGACCTCGCCTTGCCGGTGGGTGTGTTCACGGGCTTGGCCATCTTCATTCCCTACCTGGGTTTCGGGCTGGGCCTGGTGCTGGCCTTGATGGCCGGGATGCTGCAGTTCGCCAGCCTGCACGGCCTCGTGGCGGTGGCGGTGGTCTACGGCCTGGGGCAGGTGCTGGAAAGCCTGCTGCTGACCCCGCGACTGGTGGGCGAGCGCATCGGCCTGAGCCCGGTAGCCGTCATCTTTGCGCTGCTGGCCTTCGGGCATCTCTTCGGGTTCGTGGGGGTGCTGGTGGCCTTGCCGCTCAGTGCCGTGGCCCTGGTGGCCTTGAAGCGCCTGCACGCGGCTTACCTGGCCAGCCGGCTGTTCACCGGATGAGGCAGGTGCCCTTGCCGCTGGTCCCGCAGCCGCTGGCCAGTTTCGAGTCCTTCCTGGCCGGGGTCAACGGGCTGGTGGTGTCGCAGTTGCGCGCCCAGGTGCCGCCGCACTCGCCGGTGTATCTCTGGGGCCCTGGTGGCAGCGGCAAGACCCACCTGCTCCAGGCGCTGGGCCTGGCCTGCACGCGCGTCGGCGTGCGGATGGCGTCCTTCCCCAGCGATGTGCCCTCCCCCTGGGG
>JBIKMY010000151.1:0-5682 GCA_044358945.1 Rubrivivax sp. | reverse complement strand
CCAGGGCGTGCACCCGCCCGGGCCGCAGAGCGCTGGCCACCAGCGCCGCGGCCGCGCCGGTGCTGGCCCCGAACAGGCCCAGCGGCAACCGGGCCAGGGCCTGCTGGCGCCCGGCCCAGTCCACGGCCTCGGCGAGGCGGCGCGCCAGCAACGTGATGTTGAAGACGTTGCGCCGGTCCTGCCCTTCCTGGGCGTTCAGCAGATCGAACAGCAGCGTGGCCAGCCCGTGGGTCTGCAGCACCGCGGCCACCTGCTGGTTGCGCGGGCTGTGGCGGCTGCTGCCGCTTCCGTGGGCGAACAGGACCAGACCGCGCGCCTGCGCCGGCACGGTCAACACACCGGGCAGTTGGGCGCTGCCGATCAGCACGGGGGCTTGTTGCATGGGGTGAACCTCGGGTGGTGCTGCGGGGGACTCAAGGCGCGGGGCCAGGGATCGTGGCGCGCGCTGGACGGGGGGTCTTGATCGTCGTCACCTGGGGATTGCTGGCTCGGCCGGACAGTGCGGTGGAAGCCGCGATGCCGCCCGCGTGGCGGCGCGGGCGACGCAGGCCCAGGAGACCCCCATGGAAGAAGACATCAAGGCGGTGCGGGATGCCGTACCGCCGGCGCAGCCGGTGCAGCCAGTGCCGCAGTTGCAGCCCGCTTTGCACCGCCAGCGCTTTGCCAGCCGACGCGCGGCGGGGCAAGAATTGGCGCAGGTGCTGCGGCGCACGGCCTGGCCCCATCCCGTCGTGCTGGCCCTGCCGCGCGGCGGCGTGCCGGTGGCGGCCGAAGTGGCGCGGGCGCTGGGCGCTCCGCTGGACCTGCTGATGGTGCGCAAGATCGGCGCGCCAGGTCAGCCAGAACTGGCCGTGGCGGCGATGGCCTGGCTGGGTGCGGGCCCGGCCGCCGTATCGACCGACTCGCCCGACGAGCCCGGGCCCCCACCCCAAACGTTCGTGGACGCCGCCTTGCTCGCGGCCACGGGTGCCGACCAGGTGCATGTGGACCGGGGCGTGGCGCGAGAAGGGCCTGAACTGGCGCGTCGGCGCAAGCGCTACCTGCAGGGGCGCCACCCCGTGACGCTGGACGGTCGCACGGTGATCCTGGTGGACGACGGCATCGCCACCGGCACCACCCTGCGCGCGGCTCTGAAGGCCCTGAAGGCCATCAGGATCCTCGGGGGCCGAGGCCCGCGTGCCTTGGTGCTGGCTGTCCCCGTCGCGCCTGCGCAGGTGCTGGAGAACCTGGCAGGCGAGGTGGACGCCGTCGTGTGCCTGTGGACGCCGGCGCCCTTTGTTGCGGTGGGTGCGCACTACCGGGACTTTCGGCAGGTGTCAGACGAGGAGGTGGTGGCGGCGCTGGCAGGCCAGCCCTGACGGGCTGGCTGCCCTTTGCTCAGGCGTGAAGACGGGAACCTGTCGCCGCGCCTGCGAGTCTGCCGGGCATCGCGCCGGGGATCACGCCAGGCATCACCCCGGGCACCACAGGGGATATCGCGCCCGACAGGCCGCCCTGGCGCAAGGCACCCTTCCAGGTGCCGCGCGTCACGCGCTGGATCTCCTGCAGCAGCTTGGCGTCCACGATCTCGATGTCGCGGTAGGTCACCACGATGCCGCCCACCTGCTGCAGCGCGGTCAGGGCGCGGCTGACGGTCTCGTGCGCCACGCCCAGATGGCTGGCGATGTCGCGCCGCGTCATGCGCAGGCGGATGCGGCGGTCGGAGTAGCCCAGCGCGTTCTGGCGCTTGGCGAAGTGCAGCAGGAAGCGGGCCACGCGCACCTCCGAACTGGCCGCCGACATCAGGTACTGCGTGTCGCTGCGGCGCAGCAGTTCGGCCCCCACAGCGCGCTGGATCAGGCGTTCGATGGCGGGCATGCGGCGCGAGGCGTTCATCACATCGGTGAAGGGCAGGGCTGCCACGGTGGAGTCTTCCAGCGCCACGGCACCGCTGGCGTGGCGGCCGCGGCTCATGCCGTCCAGCCCGATCATGTCCGCGTGCAGGGCAAAGCCCAGCACCTGCTCGTAGCCCTCGGCGTCCACCTGCACGCACTTGAAGCTGCCGGCGCAGACGAAGTACAGGTACTCGAAGGGGTTGCCCTCATGCACCAGGGCCGTGTCGGCGCGCACACGCCGGGTGGCGTAGGGCATGCGGTCGGTCTGGTCGCTGACCTGGTCGGCCAGGCCGGCCCAGCGCAGCAGGTCCGAGGCCGTGCATCGGGCCGCGCCCACGGAAGTGGTCTTTGCGGAAGCGAGGTCAGCGGGGCCGGCGGTTTGGGTGACGAGCGTCATGGTTTCTCCCTGAGCAAGTGGTGTTGTTGAACGAGTCGCCAGCTTCCCTCAAGTGCGGCCTTCGCGGTATCGGCGCGTGGACGAAGCTGGATTCGGAGTCCTGGCCCTTGTCCGGCATACCGGCTGACCCCACTGTCGGAAAAATCCGATGTTTCGCGGCCTCGTGCCGGCCAGGCGATTGATCTAGGTCATCCTTAGCATCGAAGGCGCTGCCAAGATCGCCAACAGTTTCTCGGCACGAGGAATCACGACAACATTTCGTGACAGCTTTGTGTCGGACAATGACAAAAGCGGGTGTGTGCCATCCCGCTGCGTGCAGGGAGAAGATCTTGAGCAATCCGATCACTGGTGCCCACACCGTGGTGCTGGCCGATGACCATCAGATGCTGCGGGAAGGGCTGCGCCGCCTGCTGGCGTCGGAATTCGACATCGAGGTGGTGGCCGAGGCCGGCACCGGCAACGAGGTGCTGGACGCATTGCGGCGCCACCCGGTGGATGTGGTGGTGCTGGATCTGTCCATGCCTGGCGTGCCCGGCATGGACCTGATCAAGCGCATCCGCGCCGATTTCCCCTCTGTCAGGGTGCTGGTGCTGACCATGCACACATCGGACCAGTTCGCGGTGCGTGCTTTCCGCTCAGGCGCCAGCGGCTTTCTCACCAAGGACGGTGCGGCCGAGCAACTGGTGCACGCCATCCGCAAGATCGCCGCCGGTGGGGCCTACGTGCCGCCCGAGCTGGCCGAACGCATGGCCGTGGGCCTGAGCGACCTGCAGGATGCGCCGCCGCACAAGCAATTGAGCAACCGCGAATTCGAGGTCTACCGCCACATCATGGCGGGCAAGCGCCTGACGGACATCGCCACCGATCTGCACCTGTCCATCAAGACCATCAGCACCCACAAGGCCCACATCATGGAAAAGTTGGGCGTGGCCGGGACGGCTTCACTGGTGCGCTACGGTCTGCAGCACCACTTGTTCGAGGAACATGCGGCGCAGGCCGCCCTCCTCCTGGAGGAGTCCGACAGCGGCACCGGCGCGCTGCCGCCCCCGCTGCACCGCTAGCGCGCCGGCGCGAGCGTCACCCGCACCTTGCCGCCGGTGGTGACGATGATCACCCGGTCGCCGGTGCGCAGTTCCTCGCCGCCCTTGGCCTGAACGATCGCGCGGCGTTCCCCGCCGCTGAGCTGCACCAGCACTTCCACCGCCTCCTCACGCGTGGTCGAGCGCTCGATGGCGTTGCCCACCACGGCGCCGGCCACGGCGCCCAGTACGCTGCCCACGGTACTGTCGCGCCGCCCGCTGCCCAGCGAGCCGCCAGCGATGGCGCCCACCACGCCGCCGGCGCCACCGCCCACGCCGCTTTGCTGGCCCTCGACCGTCACCGGGCGCACCGACAGCACCACCGCGTCGACCACCGTGGACATGCGGTTGGCGTCTTCCCGGCGCACGATGTCAGGGCTGGTGGTGGAGCAGGCGGCCAGGGTGGCGGCCAGGGCCAGGGCGGTCAGGCGGGCGTGCATAGACAGGTCTTTCAAGGGTTGAGGCGTGTGCCCGCTCAGGTGCTTCAGCTGTGCAGGCGCGAATGCCGGGGAACGCTGGCCAGCAGGAAATCCATCTGGTCGCTGAGGATACGCCGTCCGCGCAGGATCATGTCCTCGTGCAGGCTGGGCACGTAGGGCAGGTAGTGCAGGCTCATGCGCGCCTCTTCCGGCAGGCGGTTGGCCTTGTGGCCGTTGCAGCTGCGGCAGGCGGTGATGCAGTTCATCCAGGTGTCGCGTCCGCCGCGGGACACGGGCACGATGTGCTCGCGCGTGAGTTCGTCGAAGCGGAAATGGCGGCCGCAGTAGGCGCACAGGTGACGGTCGCGGGCGAAGAGCTTGGGGTTGCTCAGCGCCGGGTCGACCCGCCAGGCCCGGCTGGGCACGGCGCCCTTGACCGCCAGGATGGGGTGCACCTCGATGCGCGAGGGCAGCCCCGTGGCACGCTGGATGCCGCCACGCAGCACGCGCAGGGCGTCGCCCAGCGTCCAGGCCACCGTGTCGCTGGCGTAGAGCGTGGCAGCCTCCTGGGCGGAGATCCAGGCCTGGGGCCTGCCGGAAACGTCGAGCTGAAGTACTTCCATGCCGATCCGTCCTCGCACACGAAGGATACCAATGTTCCGTGACGGGCAGGCGACCGTCCCGCCGACCACACTGGCGACGAAAGCCCCTTGTCGCCGAAGCCCCCGGGGGTGGACAAACCGCGGATCGGATGCAAAATAGCACGACCGTTCGCTTTTTGGATTTCGCCTCCTGGCACCCCAAGGGTTCGAAGCCGCCCGCCTTCTCGACATGACCATGGACACCCTGGCCCCCACCGAGCCTCGACACGCGCCCAACAAGGGCCGGCAGACGCGCGCTGCCATTCTGGATGCGGCCCTGGGTCTGGCCTCCCACATGGGCCTGGAGGGTCTTTCCATCGGTGCGCTGGCCGAGCTGATGGGCATGAGCAAGTCGGGCGTGTTTGCGCATTTCGGCTCGCGCGAGGAGTTGCAGATCTCGGTGGTGCGCGAGTACCACGCTCGCTTCGAAGCCGAGGTCTTCCAGCCCTGCATGAAGGAGCCGCGCGGCCTGCCGCGCCTGCGCGCGCTGTTCGAGCGCTGGGTGCGCCGCGTGTCGCACGAGATCGATTCGGGCTGCATTTACATCAGCGGCGCGGTGGAGTTCGACGACCGTCCCGGGCTGGTGCGCGACGCCCTGGTGGAGATGGTGCGCGCCTGGCACCAGGCGCTGGGCCGTGCCATCGAACTGGCGGTGCGCGAAGGCCACCTGCCCGCCGACGCCGACCCCCAGCAGATGCTCTTCGAGATCCACGGCCTGATCCTGGCCCTTCATCACGACGCCCGCTTTCTGAGAACACCTGGCGCGCCGGACCGTGCCCGCGCAGGCTTCGAACGCATCCTCGCCACATAACCTCAAGGAGTTCTTCATGCCCGTCTACAACCCACCCCTGCGCGACATGCAGTTCGTGCTGCACGAGCTGTTGAACGTGACCGAGGAGCTGAAGATGCTGCCCCGTCACGCCGACATTGACGCCGAGACCATCAACGCGGTGCTGGAAGAAGGCGGCAAGTTCGCCGCCGAGGTGATCTTCCCCATCAATGCCAGCGGCGATGCGCAGGGCTGCACGCTGGACAAGAGCACGCACGAAGTGACGGCCCCGGCGGGCTTCAAGGAGGCCTATGCCAAGTACGTGGAAGGCGGATGGCCGGCGCTGGGCTGCGACCCCGACTACGGCGGCCAGGGCTTGCCCATCGTGGTGAACCAGTGCTTCTACGAGATGCTGAACTCGGCCAACCAGGCCTGGACCATGTACCCCGGCCTCTCGCACGGCGCCTACGAGTGCCTGCACGCCCACGGCACGCCCGAGCAGA
>JBIKMY010000150.1:0-5707 GCA_044358945.1 Rubrivivax sp. | reverse complement strand
CATTCCAAATGAGGGCCAGTCCTATACTCAACAAGCGTCCTGAAGACGCCTGAAACAGCGGCCGGGATGGCTGCTGACGCACGGGCATGGAGCGCGTTTTCGGGTCCCGTTTTCCTCCCACATTCACCGCATTCGCAGGACAAGACATGGGTGCCAAACTCAAGGTTGCCGGCTTCATCGCCCTGGGCGCCGTGGCCGGGGCGCTGGCCACGATGCAGGTGCAGGCCGTGGCGCAGCGCTCGCTCTCGCCGCTGCCCATCGAGGAGTTGCAGCAACTCGCGGCCGTCTTCGGCATCGTCAAGAGCGATTACGTCGAGGCGGTGGACGAGAAGAAGCTCATCTCCGACGCCATTGGCGGCATGGTG
Organism: Rubrivivax sp.; assembly: GCA_044358945.1. Taxonomy (GTDB): domain Bacteria; phylum Pseudomonadota; class Gammaproteobacteria; order Burkholderiales; family Burkholderiaceae_C; genus Rubrivivax. Next base: position 5,342 of record JBIKMY010000150.1, on the reverse strand, counting down.
GCCGGCCTGGATCCGCACTCCCAGTACTTCGACAAGAAGACCTTCAAGGAGTTCCGCGAAGGCACCACGGGCCGGTTCGTCGGCGTGGGCATCGAGATCAACATGGAAGACGGCCTGGTCAAGGTGGTCTCCCCCATCGAAGGCTCACCCGCCTTCCGGGCCGGCCTGAAGCCGGGCGACCTCATCACCCGCATCGACGACACGGCCGTGCGCGGCCTGACGATGAACGACGCCGTCAAGCGCATGCGCGGCGAGCCCAACACGCAGGTGGTGCTCACCATCTTCCGCAAGGAAGAGAACCGCAGCTTCCCCGTGACCATCATCCGCGAGGAGATCCGCACCCAGAGCGTGCGCGCCAAGGTGGTGGAGCCCGGCTACGGCTGGGTGCGCGTCAGCCAGTTCCAGGACCGCACGGTGGAAGACTTCGTGCGCAAGGTCGAGGAACTCTACAAGGCCGACCCCCAGCTCAAGGGCCTGGTGCTGGACCTGCGCAACGACCCGGGCGGACTGCTGGACGGCGCGGTAGCCATCAGCGCGGCCTTCCTGCCGCCGAATGTCCCGGTGGTGTCCACCAACGGACAACTGGCAGATTCCAAGGCCGTGTTCAAGGCAGCACCCGAGTTCTATGCCCGACGCGGTGGGCAAGACCCGCTCAAGCGTCTGCCCGCTGCGCTGAAGAACGTGCCCCTGGTGGTGCTGGTCAACGAGGGCTCGGCCTCGGCCAGCGAGATCGTGGCCGGCGCCCTGCAGGACCACAAGCGCGCCACCATCATGGGTTCGCAGACCTTCGGGAAGGGCTCGGTACAAACCGTGCGCCAGTTGAGCCCCGACACCGCCCTGAAGATCACCACGGCGCGCTACTACACGCCCAGTGGCCGCTCCATCCAGACCAAGGGCATCGTGCCCGATATCTGGCTGGACGAGACTGCCGAGGGCAACGTGTTCGCTGCCCTGCGTACGCGCGAGGCCGACCTGCAGAAGCACCTGGGCGAAAAGCCCGGCGTGGCGCAGGACCCGAAGGACGAGGCCCGCGAGAAGGCCCGTGCTGAGGAGCGCAAGAAGATCGAGGAGCAACTGGCCAAGCAGCGCGATTCGATCAAGCCCCTGCCCGAGTTCGGCAGCACCGAAGACTTCCCGCTGCAGCAGGCGCTGAACCAATTGCGCGGCAAGCCCGTGGTGGTGAGCAAGACCGCCACCGAACGCAAGGCTTCGGCCGATACCGCCGGCAAGTGAGCCGGCGCCGCACGTGCGCCCGCGCATCAGCCTGATCGGAGCTCCCACGGACATCGGCGCCAGCGTCCAGGGCGCCCGGATGGGCCCGGAGGCCCTGCGCGTGGCCGGCCTGCAAGCGGCCCTGGAAAACCACGGCGTGGAGGTGCTGGATCGCGGGAACCTGAGCGGCCCAGCCAACCCTTGGCAACCCCCCGTGGACGGCTACCGCCACCTGGCGGAGGTCACGGCCTGGAACGTCGCGGTGCACCAAACCGTCCTGGCCGAACTGCGGCAGGATCGGGTGCCCCTGCTGCTGGGCGGTGACCACTGCCTGGCCATCGGCTCCATCAGCGCCGTGGCGCGCCACTGCCGCGAGCAGGGCCGCAAGTTGCGGGTGCTGTGGCTGGACGCGCACGCCGACTTCAACACCCGCACGCTCACGCCCAGCGGCAATGTCCACGGCATGCCCGTGGCCGTGCTGACGGGGCATGGTCCGGCCGAGCTCACCTCGCTCGGCGGCACCACCCCAGCCGTGCCCGCCAAAGCCTTCCGCCAGATCGGCATCCGCAGCGTGGACCCGGGCGAGAAGCGCTTCGTCCATGAGCAGGGTCTGGAAGTCTTTGACATGCGCTTCATCGATGAGATGGGCATGCGCCATGCCATGGAGCTGGCCCTGGCCACCATGGACGCCCTCACCCACCTGCACGTGAGCTTCGACGTCGACTTCCTCGAGCCCGGCATCGCCCCCGGCGTGGGCACCACCGTGCCCGGCGGCCCCACCTACCGCGAAGCCCAGTTGTGCATGGAGATGATCGCCGATACCGGCCGCCTGGCCAGCCTGGATGTGATGGAACTCAACCCCGCCCTGGACGTGCGCAACCAGACTGCAATGCTGGCGGTGGACCTGATCGAGAGCCTGTTCGGCAAGAGCACGTTGATGCGGGCGCCGGGCTGAGCCGCTGGCTCATGCGCCCTGCGGGCTGAGCTTCGCGGCCAGTGCTTCCTCCCGCATCCTCAGCACCCGCCGCTGCACCTTGCCCGTGGTCGTCATGGGCAGGGCGTCGATGAACTCGATCTCCTTGGGGTACTCGTAGGGCGCGAGCTTGCCGCGCACGTGCTGCTGAAGTTGCGCCACCAGCGCGTCACCCGCCGCAAAACCGGGCGCCAGCACCACGTAGGCCTTGACCACGGCGCCGCGCTCGGCATCGGGCTTGGGCACCACGGCGGCGTTGGCCACTGCGGGATGCTTGACCAGGCAGTTCTCGATCTCGCTCGGGCCGATGCGGTAGCCGGCGGCCTTGAACATGTCGTCGCTGCGGCCCTGGTACCAGAGGTAGCCGTCCGCGTCCATCACCGCCATGTCGCCGGTGCGGCACCAGCTATCGGCCGGGTCACCGGTGTACTTGGCGCGCGTGGCCGCCTCGTTCTGCCAATAACCCAGAAAGAACACCGGGTCGGGCTGGCCGTGCACGTCCAGGCGGTGCACCGCCACATCGCCCGGCGTGCCACGCGGGCACTCATGGCCCTGGTCGTCGATCACGGCCACGCGGTGCCCGGGGTAGGGCCGGCCCATGCTGCCAGGCTTGGCCAGCCAGCCGGGCGCGGGGCGGCCCTGGGCGTCCAGCGTGCGCGTGCAATTGCCGACGATGTAGTTGATCTCGGTCTGCCCGAACATCTCGTTGACCACCACGCCCAGGTGGTCGCGGCACCAGGCGAAGACGGTGTCGCCCACCGCCTCGCCCGCGCTCATCACGGCGCGCAAGTGGAGCCGGTAACGCCCCGCCGGCTCGGGCACGGCCTTCATCATGGCCTTGAGCGCGGTGGGAAACAGGAAGCTGTGCGTGACGCGGTAGCGCTGCATCAGCTCGAAGGCCCGCTCAGGCGCAAAGCGGCCCTGGAACGCCACGATCTCCCGGCCGAAGTACAGCGTGGGCAGCAGCGCGTCCATCAAGCCGCCCGTCCAGGCCCAGTCGGCCGGGGACCAGAACACCGCGTCGTCCTGCGGGTACCAGTTCTGGCTGCACACAAAGCCGGTGAGGTTGCCGATCAGGGCGCGGTGCGGGATCAGCGCGCCCTTGGGCGGGCCGGTAGTGCCGCTGGTATAGATCAGCACTGCGGGTTCGTCGGCGTGGGTCTTGACAGCTGTGAACCGGGCGCGCTCGGCCGCCAGGGCGGCCGTCCAGTCGAGATCGCCCTGCCCTTCAGCGGCGCCCACCGCCACCACGGTATGCAGGCCCGGTGCGGCCGCCCGCACGGCCCGCAGGTTGTCGATCGCGCTTTCGTCGACCAGGGCCACCTGCGCCTGGCTGTGGTTGAAGCGGTACTCCAGCGCCTCGGGGCCGAACAGCATGGACAAGGGCATCGCCACCGCACCGAGCTGGTAGATGGCGACGTGCGCCACGGCGGTCTCGAAGCGCTGTGGCATGACGATGGCCACGCGATCGCCGCGCCGCACGCCCATTCTTCGCAGCGCATTCGACAGTCGGTTGGCATCGCGCTGCAACTGCGCGTAGGTGAAGGTGGCCTGCCGGCCATCTTCATGCTCCCATCGGATGGCCACGGCCTGCGGTGTGTCGAGGGCCCAGCGTCCGCAGCACACCTGCGCAATGTTGAACGTCGCGGGCACCCGCCAGCGGAAGCCCGCGTGGATGTCGGCGTGGCGGTCAGCGGTGCGGTGGAGTCGCATGGCCAGGGGCTCCCAAAGTGCTCTCGCCATCATATGAGTGAGCGCGCGGCCGGTACCCCGCCGGCCCGAACGAGGCCCCGCTCAGAGTTCGTGTCGCCAGGGCGGCTGGCAACCTGCACGCTGCAGGTTGTGCGCGGTGACCTGGTTTCCGAAAGCCAGCGCTGCCGCCACCAGATCTCGGGCTGGCGCATCGCGCCGGTCCAGTGCGCCTTGCTCCAGCAGATACGAAAGAAACCCGGCGTAGAAGCAGTCCCCGGCCCCCACGGTATCGACCACCCGCACCTGTGCGGCGCTCTGGAAGTGCTCGCACTCGCGCGTCAAGCCCCAGGCGCCTTCAGCGCCCAGGGTGAGCACCACCACCTGCGTCACCTCATTGAGCAGACCTCGGGCCTGCGCCAGAGGGTCGCCTGGCAGTTCCAGGGTCCGCAGGTCTTCATCGCTCACCTTGATGATTCGCCCCTGCGACAGGATGCGCCGGGACAGCGCGGCGTAATCGGCCAGATCTGCAGCGTTGCAGGCCACCCGTGGCCGCATGTTGATATCCACACTGGTGGACACGCCGCGCGCCACGAGCGCGGCCAGGGTACGCAGCCAGGCCTGACCGTCCGGCGGCATCACGGCCAGCGACCCGACATGAAACAGCGAGGCCTCGGAGGGCCATTGCGACAGCAGCGTCTCTGGCGCCAGGTCCCGGTCTGCCACGCCTTCGCGGTAGAAAACGTAGGCGGGCTGACCCCAGGCATCGATCCTGACCACCGCCAAACTGGTCGGCATTGCGCTGCGCTCCCCAACGCACCGGACCTTGCTTTCGGCCAGAGCAGCCGCCAACTGCCCACCGAATTCGTCGCTGGACAAGGGGTTCAGGTATCTGACCGAGCAGCCCAGCCGACCCAGCGCGCGGGCCAGATTCCAGGGCGAGCCTCCCAGGTGCGGCAGCAGGCGGCCATCAGACTGTTCGATGAGATCGATCAGCGCTTCGCCAGCCACCACGACGCCACGTGGGACGGGCCCCTCGGGCCGGGTCACCGGGGCCACAGGAGGCGGCTCGTTCGCGGGCGTCACTGGCCTGTCCCGAAGCCGCAAGTTTCAGGGTGCTGTCTCGCCAGGATGCCCGAAGGCCGCCAGCGCCTCACCCGTGACGCGGCAGATGCGCCAATCCGGCATCACGGTGGCGCCCATCTTTTCGTAGAAGGCGATCGCGTTCTCGTTCCAGTCCAGCACGCTCCACTCGAAGCGACCGCAGCCGCGTTCCACCGCCAGGGCCCCGAGGTGCTGCAACAGTGCTTTGCCCAGACCACGGCCACGGTGTGCGGGCTGGACGTACAGGTCTTCCAGGTACAGCCCGGGCCGGCCCAGGAAGGTGGAAAAGTTGGTGAAGAAGAGCGCGAAGGCCACAACCTGCCCCTGCACCTCGGCCACCACGGCCTCAGCCGCCGGCCGTGGA
>JBIKMY010000149.1:0-5717 GCA_044358945.1 Rubrivivax sp. | reverse complement strand
CAGGTCGTAGTCCACCACGCCGGAGGTCTTGAGCAGCTTGAGGTATTCCTCTGACACCTTCGCGCCGCCGGGGCCCAGTTGTTCCAGGTTGACGAACAGGCAGGGGTGGCGTTCGCGCAGTTCGGGGTCGAACCCCAGATGGGCGCCGAAGACAAGATTGACGGCGTCTTCGCGCAGCCGGTTCTTGGCCATGGTCACCTCCACGCCAAAGCGCCGAAGCTGATGCCGAACGAAGCGCGCAGGGTCCAGGAAGGCCAGGGAGTGCACGTAGCCCGCCGGCTGCACGATGCTCAGGTGGACGGGGGGGAGGGTGAGGTCGCGGTCCATGGGGCTGGCCTTGTTTGGTAGGGTTCGGTGACTTTAGGAAGGACTTGAGGCCCCCGAGCCTCGAAAAAGCGATGCCTTGCCCCTTCTGTTTCCGGGTTTGCGCAGCGATCGCCTTTCGGGCCCAGCGCGGGTGCTTTGTGAAGGGTTTGTTCCTTACCGCACAATGCATCCTGCGGGAAAAGTTCCGCGCCCGATTGCTTCGCATTTCAGCCTCTGGCCCCCAGCACCGTGAGACTCCTGCCCGTCCCCGCCGGTACCCTGCGCCCTGGTGAGCCCGCGCCTGTTGACATCTACGACGACGAGGGTTCGCTCTTGGTGGCCGCGGGCCAGGTGGCCGGCACCGAGAAGTTGCTTCAGGTCCTGGCCACCCGGCGCGTTTTCATTGACGAGAGCCTGGCTCACAAGTGGAAGGGTCTGAGCCCCGCACCGCTCAAGAACATGCTGCGCCCGGCCACTGCGCCGGGCCCGGCCCCAACGGGTGACCCGAACCCCGAGCCCAAGTTCCGGGAAAGCCAGTTCCTGGATACCGGCTTCGCCCAGGAGCTTCCCCTTACCCAGGAATGGGATGCGCTGCACCGGGTTTTGAGCTCGGCGCTGCGTGATGCCAAGCCGGGCGGCGATTGGCTCAAGCGCGTCATCCGGGCACACCGCCGGGTGCAGCAGTTGGGCAGCCGCAGTCCTGATGGATCCTTGTATTACCTGGTCTATCGCTCCAGCCAGCCCCAGGACCATTACTCCGCCTTGCACGCCATGCTGGTGTGCCTGGTGTGCCAGGCCGCCGCCCGGGTGCTGGGCTGGCCCCGCGATTGGGTGCAGGCTTTGGGCCTGGCGGCCCTGACCATGAACGCGACGATGACCGAGTTGCAGGATTCTCTCGGCAACAGTGACACCGTGCCGACGGTAGAGATGCGTCAGGAAATCGAACAGCACAGCATGACGGCGCAGGAATTGCTGAAATCGAGCGGCGTGGAGGATGCGATCTGGACCGGGGCTGTGCGCTGGCACCACTCCTGGCAGCAGGACAGCATCGCCTTCGAGGAACTGCCCCCGCCGAACAAGCTGGCCCGCTTGCTGATGCGGGTGGACATCTTCACGGCGCGTCTGAGCCGGCGCAAGAACCGAGGCCCCATGTCGCCTCTGCAGGCTGCCAAGCGGGCCTGCATTGGCCCGAACGGCAAGCTGGACGAGATTGGCTCGGCGCTTCTGAAGGCCCTGGGCCTGTATCCGCCCGGCACCTTTGTCGCGCTCGCCAACCAGGAGGTGGGCATCGTGGTGGGCCGCGGGTCGCGGGCAGACCTGCCCCGCGTGGCCAGCCTGCGGGGGGCTGACGGGCGGCCGCTGCCCGGGCCCGCGCTGCGGGATACCAATACCAGCATGTACCGCGTGATCCGCTCGCTGCCTGCCACCGAGGTCAACCTCGTGCCCAACCACGAGTTGATGATCTCGATGATTTGATGGCCCGGCGCGGTGGTTGTGCGGCCTGAGTCTCGCCCCTGGCGCCGCTGGCCGCTGCCTGCCGTGTTCGCCTGGGCAGGGGGGTGGTCGCTCATGCTGATGGCGTCATGGCTGGGGTGGCCGGTCGGCGGCGCGCTGGTGCTGGGCACGGTGCCGGCGCTGTGGTTCCAGGGCTGGGTGCTTCCCGGTTGGCGGCGCTGGGTGGTGCTGGGGGGCCTGCCGCTGCTGATGTTGACGACGGCCGGGGTGTCCGCCGTGGGGCCCTGGGGCTGGCTGGGGCTTGCGCTGCTGTTGCTGGTGCTGTACCCCTTGCAGGCCTGGCGTGATGCGCCCGTGTTTCCCACGCCCCCTGAAGCGCTGCGGGGCCTGGGCGAGACGGTGGCCCTGGCCCCGGGCGCTGCGGTGTTGGACGCAGGCAGTGGGCTGGGACACGGGCTGTTGGCTCTGCGCCAGGCTTTCCCCGGCGCCCGCCTCCAGGGCGTGGAAAGCAGTCTCTTGCTGGTGTGGCTCAGCCGTTGGCGCTTGTGGCGAGCGTGCCGAATCGAACCCGGCCGCCCCCTTGAGCTGCCTTGCCGGGTTGTGCGGGGCGACATGTGGGCCAGTTCCTGGGCCGGCTTCGACCTGGTGTACCTCTTCCAGCGGCCGGAATCCATGCGGCGCGCCTGGGACAAGGCTTGCGGCGAAATGAAGGCGGGTGCCTGGTTGGTGAGCCTGGAGTTCGAGGTGCCGGGCGTGGTGCCCATGCGTCGGCTGACCTGCCCCGACGGGCGCTTCTTGTGGATTTACGGCCTGGGCCGGTAGTGGGATTGAATTGCGGGGCGTTTTGACCGATAACATCTGAACTGTCTGATGTTCGGTCTGCCCAGGCGGCAGCCGATGTCGCTCATACGTCCCCTCTTCGAGCCAACCAAGCCAGCCTTCGCACCATGTTCATCATCATCGGATGGGTTGTTGTGTTGGCCTGTGTGTTTGGCGTGTTCCTCGCGCACGGGGGCAACATGGGTCCGGTGCTGCGGGCGCTGCCTTTTGAGATGACCACGATCTTCGGGTCTGCCATTGGTGCGTTCCTTGCGACCAACAAGCCGGCCATCATCAAGAGCACGATGGCAGGGCTGGGTCAGTGTTTCAAGGGCGGGAAGTACAGCAAGGCCCGCTACATGGACTTGATCGCGCTGCTGTACGACATTCTGCAGAAGGCGCGGCGTGAAGGCCTCATGGCCATCGAGAACGATGTCGAATCGCCGCACGAGTCACCCTTGTTCAACAAGTACCCCGCCATCGCGGCTGACCACCACGTGACGGAATTCATCACCGACTACCTGCGCATGATGGTGACGGGCAACCTCAACGCGCACGAGATCGAGTCTTTGATGGACAGCGAGATCGAGACCCACCACCACGAAGCCCATGCGCCTGTGATGGCCTTGCAGCGCGTTGCCGGCGGCCTGCCGGCCTTCGGCATCGTGGCGGCGGTGCTGGGGGTGGTGAACACCATGGGCTCGGTGGGCCAGCCGCCCGCGGTGCTGGGCGGCATGATCGGCTCGGCCCTGGTGGGCACCTTCCTGGGCATTCTGCTGGCCTACGCCTTCGCCGAACCTCTGGCCGGCTTGCTGGAGCAGAAGGTGGAGGAGGCCACGAAGGAGCTGCAGTGCATCAAGACCATCCTGCTGGCCAGCATGCAGGGCTATGCCCCGCAGGTGGCCATCGAGTTCGGCCGCAAGGTGCTGTACCACACCGACCGGCCCAGCTTCTCAGAGCTTGAGAGCCACGTGAAGAAGAAGAAGTGAGACACGCTAGATTGACAGTCTTGGGCAAGATTCTTCACAGGAGTCTGGTGCATGGCTGGTGACGCCAAGAAACTTCAGCCCATCATCATCAAGCGGGTGAAGAAGGGTGGGCACGCGGCGCACGGCGGCGCGTGGAAGATCGCCTACGCCGACTTTGTCACGGCCATGATGGCCTTCTTCCTGATGATGTGGCTGATCGGCTCCACCACGGAGGGTGACCGCAAGGGCATCGCCGACTACTTCAGCACGCCGCTGAAACTGTCCATGCTGGGGGGGGGCTCGGGCTCCGGGGATTCGTCTTCCGTGGTCAAGGGCGGAGGAGAGGATCTGTCGCGTTCGGTCGGGCAGGTCAAGCGCGGCGACGTCGAGGCACCTACCCGCTCGGTGAACCTGCAGGCGCTCAAGGCCGAGCAAGCGCGCGCCGAGCGGGCGCGCCTGGAGCGGCTGAAGGAAGAGATCGAGCGCAAGATCGACAGCAACGAGAAGCTCAAGGCCCTGAAGTCGCAGATCCGGCTGGACATGACACGCGAGGGCCTGCGTATTCAGATCGTGGATGCCAACAACCGACCCATGTTCGCCAGCGGCAGCGCGGTGGTGCAACCCTACATGCGCGACCTGTTGCAGGAAATCGGCGCTCTGCTGGCCGATGTGCCCAACCGCTTGACCCTTGAGGGCCATACCGACGCGCAGTCTTTCGGCAACGGCCTTGCGGGTTACACCAACTGGGAGCTGTCCTCCGACCGGGCCAATGCTTCGCGCCGCGAGCTGATGGTGGGTGGGCTGCCGGAGGCCCGTGTGATGCGCGTTCAGGGCCTGGCGGCCAGCGTGCCCTTTGACAAGAACGACCCCGTGGCCCCCGTGAACCGGCGCATCAGCATCATCGTGATGAATCGCGACGCCGAGGACCGTGTCACGCAGGGTGATGGCCAGGAGCCCGTGGCTTCGGCTGCATCCGCGGTGCCCGCAGCGCCCGCAGTGCCCGCAGTGCCTTCAGCCGCTACTCCCGCGCAGCCCTCACGCTGAAACAGGGGCCTTTCGCCCCTCTTTTCCCGCTCAAGTCTTTCCGCCGTCGCGGCACCATGGCAAGGCCTCCCCAGGGGGCTCATCGCCATGTCCGACAGCGCACAAGACCGCACCCTACCCGCCACCGCGCGAAAGATCTCCAAGGCCCGTGAACAGGGGCAGGTGGCGCGCTCGCGTGACCTGGGGCACTTCGCCGCGCTGTTTGCCGCCAGTCTGGCATTGGTGGCGGTGGCGCCGCAGCTCACCGGCTGGCTGCAGCGTTTGCTGGCCCGCGGCCTGATTTTCGACGCCGCCACCGTTTCACAGCCCGAGCGCATGGCCGACCGACTGGCCGTCTTTGGCTGGGAGATGTTGCTGTTCGTGCTGCCCATGGGGCTGCTGATGATGGCCGTGGGGGTGGCGGCCAGCGTGGCCTGCGGGGGATGGAACTTCTCCTGGAAGGCGATGGAGCCCAAGTTCAGCAAGCTTGACCCCATCTCTGGCGTGGCGCGTCTGTTTTCCGCCTCCCAGATCGGAATGACGCTCAAGGCCTGCCTGCTGGCCCTGGTGCTGGGCCTGATCGGCGCGCTGTTCGTGCAGGCGAACATGGGTCGGTTCCTGCACTCGATGGCGGTCCCGCTGCCGGCGGCGCTCAACCATGCCGCGGGCACGGTCTGGGCTGGGATGCTGCTGCTGTTGCTGGCCGTGGGTGCCTTCGCCCTGGTGGACGTGCCTTTGCAGAAGTTCGTCTGGCTGCGCGGTCTGCGCATGAGCCACGAAGAGGTGAAGAAGGAACACAAGGAAATCGAGGGCAACGCCGAGATCAAGGGCAAGCAGAAGGCGCAGATGCGCGAGGCCGCGAACCGCCGCATGCTGGCGGCTGTGCCTTCGGCCAGCGTGGTGGTGATGAACCCCACCCACTTTGCCGTGGCGCTGCGTTACGACGACGGCCGCATGGCCGCACCTCTGGTGGTGGCCAAGGGCGCTGACCTGATGGCGTTTCGTATCCGCGATGCCGCCCGCGCCGCGCAGGTGCCCGTGCTGGAGGCTCCCCCGCTGGCGCGCGCGCTGTATGCCCACTCGGAAGTTGATCGCGAAATTCCAGCGGCCCTGTTCTCGGCCGTGGCACAGGTGCTGGCCTGGGTG
>JBIKMY010000393.1:0-2670 GCA_044358945.1 Rubrivivax sp. | reverse complement strand
TCCGGCGCAGATCTCCGACCTGTATTCCCGCACCATCGTGGGCGCGCTCCTGGAGGCACCGCTGGAGTTCGAGTTCCTGGCCTCGCCCGCGCGCATGCGGCCCAACACCGCGGCGGCCATGCCCGAGGTGTCGGCGGACTTTCGCAGCTTCACCTTCCGCCTCAAGCCCGGCATCCATTTTTCCGACGACCCCGCTTTCAAGGGCGTGAAGCGCGAGCTCACCGCGGCCGATTACGTCTACGCCCTCAAGCGCCACTACGACCCGCGCTGGAAGAGCGCCAACCTCTACATCCTGGAGAACGCCAAGATCCTGGGCCTGTCGGAGCTGCGCAAGGAACTGATCGCGGCCAAGAAGCCTTTTGACTACGACCGCGAAGTCGAGGGCCTGAAGGCGCTGGACCGCTACACCTTCCGCATCCAGCTGGCCGAGCCCAACCCGCGCTTTCTCTACAACTTCACCGACGGCTCGTTTGTGGGCGCCGTGGCGCGCGAGGTGGTGGAGTTCTACGGCGACAAGATCGGCGAGCACCCGGTGGGCACCGGGCCGTTCCGGCTGGTCTACGCCGAGTGGAAGCGCAGCTCGCGCATCGTGCTGGCGCGCAACCCGAACTACCGCGAGGTGCTGTACGACGAGACCGCGCCAGAGGGCGACGCGAGGCTGCAGGACGTGGCCGCGCGTTTCAAGGGCCGGCGCCTGCCCCTGGTGGACCGGGTGCAGATCTCGGTGGTGGAAGAGGCGCAGCCGCGCTGGCTGTCCTTCCTGAACGCCGAGCACGATGTGCTGGAGACCGTGCCGGCGGAGTTCTCCACCCTGGCCGCGCCCCACAACCGTCTGGCGCCCAACCTGGCGCGCCGGGGCGTGGGCATGGTGCGCTACCCGCGCGCCGATGTGGCGCTGAGCTACTTCGCCATGGAGCACCCGGTGGTGGGCGGCTACGAGCCGCACAAGGTGGCGCTGCGCCGCGCCATCGCCTTGGGCGTGGACCTGGACAAGGAAATCCGCCTGGTACGCAAGGGCCAGGCCATTCCCGGCCAGAGCCCCATCGGCCCCCAGACCTATGGCTACGACCCGGCCTTCAAGTCGGAGATGAGCGAGTACAACCCGCCCAAGGCCCACGCCCTGCTGGACCTGCACGGCTACGTGGACAGGAACGGCGACGGCTGGCGCGACCAGCCCGATGGCAAGCCGCTGGTGCTGGAGTACGCCACGCAGCCCGACCAGACCAGCCGCCAGCTCATCGAGCTGTGGAAGAAGAACATGGACGCGCTGCGCATCCGCATCGAGTTCAAGACCGCCAAGTGGCCGGAAAACCTGAAGAGCAGCCGCGCCGGCAAACTGATGATGTGGGGCGTGGGCTGGGGCGCCGGTGCGCCCGATGGCGACACCTTCCTGGCCCTGGGCTACGGCCCCAACCAGGGCGGCGCCAACCACGCGCGCTTCAACCTGCCCGACTTCAACCGCGCCTACGAAGCGCAGCGCCTGCTGCCCGACGGCCCCGAGCGCCTGGCGCTGATGGACGAGGCCAAGCGCCTGATGGTGAGCTACATGCCCTACAAGATCCACGCCCACCGCATCGCCACCGACCTGCACCACCCCTGGGTGCAGGGCTACCACCGCAACCTTTTCGTGCGGGAATTCTTCAAGTACGTGGACCTGGATGTGCAGGCGCGCGAGCGCGCCGGAAAGTGAGCCTCCCATGACAGCCGTGCGCAGACGTGTTGCTTCAACGGCCCGGGCGGCTGGCCAGGTGTCGACCGCCTGGAGGGCGCTGGCCTCCCTGGGCGCCGCAGGCTTGGCCCTGGCGTTCACTCCCGCCCTGGCCCAGCCCAAGGCGGCACCCGCCGCGTCCGCGCCGGCGGCCGAGCGCGAACCCATCAAGCCCGCCGCCCCAGGCCAGAAGGTGCTGCGATACGCCTTCAACGCGGGCGAGACAGGCTTTGACCCTGCGCGCATCGTCGACCTGTACTCGCGCATCATCACCACCCACATCTTCGAGGCGCTGTACACCTACGACCACCTGGCCCGGCCCGCCCGGATCAAGCCGCTGATCGCCGACGGCATGCCCGAGCACTCGCCGGATTTCCGTACCTGGACGGTCAGGCTCAAGAAGGGCATCTACTTCGCCGACGACCCGGCCTTCGGCGGCAAGAAGCGCGAGGTGGTGGCGCAGGACTTCGTCTACGCCCTCAAGCGCTTTGCCGACCCCGCCAACAAGAGCCCGGTGGTCGCCGGCGTGCTGGACACCAAGTACATCGGACTGGCGGCGCTGCGCGACAAGGCGCTCAAGGAGAAGAAGCCCTTCGACTACGACACCGAGATCGAGGGCCTGCGTGCGCTGGACCGCTACACCCTCCAGTACAAGCTGGAGGAGCCGCGCCCGCGCTTTCTGGACAGCCTGGCCGCCAGTGACCTGTTCGGTGCCGTGGCGCGCGAGGTGGTGGAGGCCTACGGCGAAGCCATCCCCGCCCACCCCGTGGGCACGGGGCCCTTCAAGCTCACGCAGTGGCGGCGCAGTTCGCTCATCGTGCTGGAGCGCAACCCCCACTACCGCGAGGTGCGGTACCACGCCGAGCCTGCGGCGGACGATGCGCAGGGGCAGGCGATCCTGGCGAAGTTCAAGGGCCGCAAACTGCCCATGATCGACCGCGTGGAGGTGTCCATCATCGAGG
>JBIKMY010000337.1:0-3053 GCA_044358945.1 Rubrivivax sp. | reverse complement strand
CGCAGCCGCGCTGGCTGTCCTTCCTGAACGAGCAGATCGACTTCGTCAGCGTGCCGCTGGAGTTCGCCAATCAGGCCGTGCCCAACGGCAAGCTCGCGCCCAACCTGACGCGCCGGGGCATCCAGCTCCACCGCGCGCTCAACCCTGATTCGGCCTTCACCTACTTCAACATGGAAGACCCGGTGGTGGGGGGCTACACGCCCGAGCGCATTGCGCTGCGGCGGGCGATTGCGCTGGGCATGGATGTGCAGCGCGAGATCCGCGTCATTCGCCGCGGCCAGGCCGTGCCGGCGCAGTCCCTCATCGTGCCGCACACCACCGGCTACGACGCCAGGTTCAAGAGCGAGAACGGCGACTTCGACCCCGCCCGCGCCAAGGCCCTGCTGGACCTGCACGGCTACGTGGACAGGAACGGTGACGGCTGGCGTGACCAGCCCGATGGCCAACCCCTCACGCTGGAGGTGGCCACGCAGCCCGATCAGCTCAGCCGCCAGTTCGACGAGCTGTGGAAGAAGAACATGGAGCGCATCGGCATCCGCGTGAAGTTCTTCCCGGGCAAGTGGCCCGAGCAGCTCAAGGCCGCGCGCGCGGGCAAGCTGATGTTGTGGACGCTGGGCTCTTCCGCCGCGGGTTTGGACGGGCAGGGCGCCCTGGCCCGCCTGTACGGCCCGCAGGCCGGCAGCCAGAACCTGGCCCGCTTCAAGAACGCCGAGTTCGACAAGATTTACGAGCGCATGCAGGTGATGGCCGATGGCCCGGAACGCGAGGCCCTGTTCGACCAGGCCAAGCGCATCTCGGTGGCCTACATGCCCTACAAGACCACGGTGCATCGCTTCACCAACGACCTGGTGCAGCCCTGGGTGCAGGGCTACCGCCGTCCGCTGTTCTGGAACGACTGGTGGCACATGGTCGACATCGATGCGGCCCGGGTACCCGCGGTGACGAAGTGACCGCAGCGCGGCTGTTCACGGCTGGGTCTGCGGCTGCGACGGCAGGCCGATGAAGCGGCGCCGCCTGCTGCAAGGGGCCGCGGCCTCGGCGCTGGCAGCCGAGGCGGGCCTGGCCGCGCAGGCGGCTTCAGCTCAGGCCCCTGCGCCAGCCCCCGGCACCCCCAAGACCTTGCGCATCGCCTTCCCGGCGCCGGAGTCGAGTTTCGATCCCACGCAGACCAACAGCGACGCCTATTCCACGGCCATCATTGCGCAGATCCTGGAGGCGCCGCTGGCCTATGACTACCTGGCGCGCCCCGTGCGCCTGGTGCCTGAGACGGCCGCCGCCCTGCCCGAGGTTTCTGCCGATGGCCGTACGATCACCGTGCGCCTGCAGCCCGGCATCTTCTTCGCCGACGACCCGGCCTTCAAGGGGCAGCGCCGCGAGCTGGTGGCGCAGGACTACGTCTACGCCATCAAGCGCTTCTACGACCCGCAGTACAACTCCAGCGACCTCTATCTCTTCGAGACCGCCAAGCTGCTGGGCCTTTCCGCGGTGCGCGAGCGTGCGCTCAAGACGCGCCAGCCCTTCGACTACGACGCCGAGGTGGAAGGCCTGAAGGCGCTGGACCGCTACACCTTCCGCCTGGTGCTGGGCGAGCCCAACCCGCGCTTCGTCTACCTGCTGGCCGACCCGGCGATCACCGGCGCGGTGGCGCGCGAGGTGGTGGCGTTCTACGGCCAGGACATTGGCGCGCACCCGGTGGGCACAGGAGCGTTCCGGCTGAAGAGCTGGCGCCGCGCCTCGCGGATCGTGCTGGCGCGCAACCCTGGGTACCGGCGTGTGGTCTACGACGGTACGCCGGCCGACGCGGGGCCCGAGGGCGCCCTGGCCCAGCCCATCGCCCGCAGCCTGGCGGGCCGCGCCCTGCCACTGGTGGACGAGGTGCAGGTGGACATCGTGGAGGAATCGCAGCCGCGCTGGCTGTCGTTCCTGAACGGCACCTACCACTGGCTGGGGGTGCCGGGGGACTTTGTGCGCCTGGCCGCACCCGGCGGTGAGCTGGCCCCGTTCCTGAAGAAGAAGGGCGTCACCCTGCAGCGCAGCCTGCAACCCGGCATCAGCATGAGCTTCTTCTTCATGGAGCACCCGCTGGTGGGCGGCTACACGCCCGAGAAGGTGGCGCTGCGCCGCGCCATCGGCCTGGCCTTCGACGGGCAGCGCTACATCGATACGGTGCTGGGCGGTCAGGCCGTGCTGGCCCAGTCCACCATCCCGCCGTTCACCTCGGGCTTCGAGGCCGACTACCGCAGCGAGATGAGCCGCTTCGACCCGGCGCGCGCCCAGGCCCTGCTGGACCTGCACGGCTATGTGGACCGCAACGGCGACGGCTGGCGAGAGCAGCCGGACGGCGCGCCGCTGGAGCTGGTGATGGCCAGCATGGGCTCGCAGCGCGACCGCCTGTCGAACGAGCTGTGGAAGCGCTCCATGGACCGCATCGGGGTGAGGATGCGCTTCGATGTCTCCACCTGGCCCGAGCTGCTGAAGAAGAGCCGCGCCGGCACGCTGATGATGTGGGGCTATTCCTGGGGTGCCGGTTCACCCGATGGCGGCTTCTTCCTGGGCATCGCCTACGGCCCGAACGCGAGCGAGTCCAACGACCCGCGCTTCCGGCTGGTGGCCTTCGACCGCCTGTACGAGCGCCAGCAGCGCCTGCCCGACGGCCCCGAGCGGGCGGCCCTGATGCGCCAGGCCAAGGACCTGCTCACGGCCTACATGCCCTACAAGGTGCACGGTCACGCCATCGCCAACGATCTCATCCAGCCGTGGACCCGGCACTACTGGCGCCACCCCTTCATGCGCGACACCTGGCGCTTTGTGGATGTGGGGGCGTGACTTGCCACCAACCAGCCGGCTGCGGGGGTCTTCCCGGCTTCAGCCCTGGGACGGACAAGCCTGAAGGGCTTGCGCGGGCGTCAGGATCTTGAGATGGGCCATGGGGGGTATCGACAGCAGGTCCTGGTCACCCGTCACCAGCCAGGGCGCGCGTGCGGCCAGAGCGGCGTGTATGAACTTGTCGCCGTCCGCATCCCGGCTCCAGGCCTGGGCCGTCAAGCGGGCGG
>JBIKMY010000147.1:0-5798 GCA_044358945.1 Rubrivivax sp. | reverse complement strand
ATGTCCCGGTGCCGTTCCAGCCCTCCAGGTAGAACGCTCTGTCGCCTTCGTTGCCGGGCTTGTCCCAGGACGCCAGCAAGCCAGTTATCTCGTCACGAAGCACCAGTAAACCGCCGGGGCTGCCTGCGAGGATGTCGCCGATCTTGGCGACAGTGCCGTCATTCGTCTTGTAGCGACGCTGCTTTGGCTCGTCGGGCGGCGCGAGGTCCTTGAGCTTCGCCACGGCCTCATCCATTGCCCTATCGCCGCCTTTCTTGGCGGCATTCTTCATGGCGCTAGCAACTGCAGACTGCCGCGCGTTGAAAGCAGCAAGCTCTGCCGCATGAACCTTCATTTGTTCGAGGTGCCGTTCGGCCTCCTTGGCCTCTAGACGGTCGATGAACCTGAAGACCACGCTCATTGCAGGCGACTTCTTGGTGCTCGGATCACCGACAACACCACCCCACAGGTTTGGCGTGACGATCCAGTCATCACGCCTCTTCGGCTTCAGGGCGCACCGAGCTCCGATCACGGCCCCCAGGGCCACCAACAGCCCAGCCGCGACGAAGTCAGGCGGGCATGGCATCCGATCTGCCTCGTCAAGGACGAAGTCAGCCAGATCCTTCGGAAGAAGCGTGTTGGCGTCGAATGCGGGTGCGGCGGGTAGCTCCACCGAGACGGGCCTGGGATCAGGCCAAACTTTGGACTCCCTGCCGCCAGCCGCCTCAGCCTGGGCAGCCGCGTCATCGACGCGGGCACGAGCCGCTTGTTCAAACTTTGGGATGGTGCTCACCGTGCCACCTCCGCGATGTGCAGGACACGGGATGCGGCGGCCAGGAAGGCGTCCCAATCGGCCTGGGCGGGGAGGACACCGCGGCGGAGGTCGCCAACGATCACCGCAATCAGATGGAGGTCCGCATCAAGGACCGTCAGAGCATCCCGGGCCGAGAACGGCATCGGCCCTCTCGCCCCGGGCCTGTCACCCTCAATCCAACAGCCCAAATCCTTTGCGGCGCCCACGAAGTCGAGGTCAGTGACGGCCATGTGCAGCGCAACCGCATTGCCACCCGTCGCGCCGCATGCCATACAGCACCAGCCGTTCGACGCGGTGTTGACCCGGAGGCTGTCGCTTCCACCGTGGATGGGACACGACCCTGTACGCCACTGGCCACGCCCAACCAGCTGGATGCCGTGGGACTCGCAGTAGCTCTCGATAGAGGGTAGGCTCCAAGGGTTCAGCGGCATGGGGCACCCCCTTCCACGCCAGCCGCGCGGCGGACTACGGCGACGGCACAGCTCTGGACAGTGACGGCCTGGATGAGTTCAGCAAGGGCGCTGGTCATGCGCACCCCCTGATGGCGAAGGCTAGGACGCCGGCTAGGGTTGGCCCTACGGAGCTCAGCAAAGCGCAGCGCACGCTCTGGCCCAGCAGTGGGGCGTTGGCCCGTGTCATCACTTTGACCCCTTTGTGCTGAGGCGGCCACCGCTCGCTGCAAACGCGGCCCAAAAGGCATGCACTTCCGTGGCGCGCCAGCGTGTGAACCGCGGCAACTGCACAACCGGCTGGGGCGCCACCCCCCGGGCAACAGCGTCGCGCCACCATGTCTCGCCGACCTGCCCCGGAGCGCAACACGCCTCGATAGCGACCAGTTGGATGTCCACCCAAGCCGAGGGAGTTGTTTCAGGCCGCGGTTTCCGCGGAACCCGCTTCTTGCCGTCGTCGGAGGCGGTCGCCGGCGCGGCGCGCGTGCTTGCCTGGAGCGTGTTGGCGGCGCCAGCCGTTTCCCTGGGTTTGCGGGGTGTTGCGTTCATGTGCGGCGCCTTGCGAGAGCCGCACTGTCAAACCGCGATGACCTCAGGTCACTGGAAACAATTCCGCCAGTTTCGGGACGGGACCGAACGGTGAGTCCTTCCGCTCGTAGATTCTCTGCAGCGCGGGCTCCGCCAAAGCGACAAGCGAGTGCAAATCAACGACGTGTACCTCGTGGCAGGCAGCCCAAACTGCGGACTCGTCGAGCCGGACTGCATCGGCGACGCGCTGCACTGCGCTGGCCTTTCCCTCGGCCTGGGCCAGCAGCGCCACAGCTGCAGCCACTGCAACCGGGTCTTTCGCCCCCGTTGGATCGGATCGCGGCCGTCCCGCGCCTGCTCGGCGACCGAAGGCTTCCAGTGCGCGATGACGGGCCGACCGACCGCCGGCGAGAGCAGCGCCCAAGTCCGCCAGTGATCCAGCGAGCCAGCCGCGCAGGCGGTTGGGCAAGGGGCCTTCACCTGCGAAGGTGAGCGTGTTTACGGCGGTCCGAACCGAGTCTGGGCCATCGGTCTCTTGTGCCTTGCGAGGCCTTCCCGCTGGCCTGCACAGCCGCGTGGCGTCAGCACCGCCAGCATCTTGTGCAGGACGCCCGTGCGCGCCATCACGGACGGCGTGCAACGTCTTCGCCACAGCACGCCAGCTTGCGTCTGCTGGTGTGGCCTGGAGCCGTTCGATCGCTTCGTCCAGCAGGGCGCGGCGGACGTCTGCCAATGGTTCGACATCGCGTACCCACAGCACGTGCTGACCCACCTCCACCAAGTCACCAGGCCGCACGAGGACCCGAGCAACTTCAGCATTGTTCACCCCGGCGGCGTGGACTGGCTCGGCCTCGCCGGGCGGCGGGCCGTGCTGGACCACCACCAGGAGCGTGCGATCGTGCACTCGATCGCCAACGTCCACATGCACCTCGAGGACGCGCCCCGTGAACGGCTGCGCCACGGGAACCAATGAGCCGTCCGCGCTGTCGAGCAGCGCCTCCAACTCGGCATCACTGAGCATCCTGACTATCCCCCGATGGTCCCGGCGGAAGATGTCGCGCCAGCCCGCCGGGGGACGGGGTTTCGGTGGGCCAGCCTAGGCGCGACCGTGCGATTCTGCCAACCCGGAGGACGTGGCCAACATCAGCCGAGCCGAGGCATCCGACCGACAGCGAGATGCTTGTCAGCGGCGGGCCGAGACCGACTGTCAAGCCCGCAAGGGTCGACGGGATGCGCGTGCGTAAGCCCAGTTCCTAGCACTTTTCTAGCACCAGAAGCACTTACGGCGCCCGAAGGCGCCGTAAGTGCTTGATTTCCTTGGTGGGCGGTGCAGGGTTCGAACCTGCGACCCCTGCCGTGTGAAGGCAGTGCTCTACCGCTGAGCTAACCGCCCGGTCGGTTTCAACCGGAACCATAGATTATGCCACCAGCGGGGAGGGTCCTGAAGGGGTGCGTCTTGTCTTGGGGGCGTGGGCCGCACGTCCCGGCGGTGATGGCAGCGCCTGGTCGGCGCGGCGTGGACGAGCGGCCAGATCCGGGGACATCAATTAACTTGACATTGGATAGATAGCGTTGGACACTTATCTTTACGGTGTCAACACAAGGAGATTTCATGACCCCTGACGCTCTCTTTCAATGGGCCAACCCGCTGGCCATGGTGGGCTGGCTGGCGCTGGCTTTCCTGCCGTTGGCGCCGCGGTTCCTGGGGCTGGTGGCCGGCACGGTGGTGCCTTTGCTCTTGTCCACCGCCTACACCGCGCTGGCGCTGGCGTTCTGGAGTTCGTCCACGGGCGGCTTTGACAGCCTGGATGCGGTGGCGCGGCTCTTCGACAACCGCTGGCTGCTGCTGGCCGGGTGGGTGCATTACCTGGCTTTTGATCTGCTGATCGGCGCCTGGGAAGCCCGTACGGCCAGGCGAGAGGGCATGGCGCACGGCCTGCTGCTGCCCTGCCTGGCCGTGACCTTCCTGTTCGGCCCAGCTGGCTACCTGCTCTTTCAGGGCGTGCGGCTGTCGCTGAGGGCGCGGTCCGCCCAGGCACTGCGCTGATCTCTGACATCACCTCAAGGAGTCCCCATGTCCGCTCATGCTTCTTCAACCGCCGCCCTTTGTTTCGGGACTGCGGCTCGCCCCGGCCGGTTTTCACTGGCTCGCCTCACCGCCGACTCCCCGCGTTACGCCCCTCTGGGCATTTTTCTGGCCTTGGCGATGATCCCGGTGTTCGCTGCGCTCGCCCTGGACGCCAGGGTGTTCCAGGGCCTGAATGTCTGGATCAAGCCGCTGAAGTTCCTCTTTGCCTTGTGGGTCTACCTGCTCACGCTGGCGTGGTTCGCCCGTTACGCGTCGCCTCAGATGACCGCAAAGCCCTGGTGGCGGCTACATGAGCGCGCCGTCGTGTTTGCCGTGATCGTCGAAGTCCTGTGGATCGGGGGCGCTGCAGCCCTTGGCACGGGCTCGCACTTCAACGAATCCACGCCTGCGCTGCAGGTTCTGTACGGCCTGATGGGCGTGGGCGCCGTGCTGCTCACCACCGCCAGCACGACCTTGGCCGTGGCCATCCACCGCCATGCCCAAAGCGGCCTGTCGCCGGCGGTGAAGGCGGGGTTGGTCTGGGGGCTGGCGCTCACGCTCCCGTTGACCGTGGTGACGGCAGGCACGATGTCCCAATTGGGCGGGCACTGGGTGGGCGGCGCCCCCAGCGACGCTGGCGGCCTGGCTCTCATCGGCTGGGCGCGCGACGGCGGCGATCTGCGAGTGGCGCACTTCTTCGCCACCCACGCCATGCACGTCGTGCCGCTGCTGGCGCTGGCATCAGCATCCGTTTTCGGCCGCGATGCCGTGTGGCCGGTGCGCGTAGCCGCTCTGCTCTACACGGCGATGGTGGCCTTCACCTTTGCCCAGGCCTTGATGGGCCGCCCCTTCCTGGCCGGTCTGGGTGCGTGAGGGTGGTCCCTCCGACAGGAATCGAACCTGTATCTAGCGCTTAGGAGGCACTCGTTCTATCCATTGAACTACGGCGGGATTGCAGGATTCTAGGCAGTCTGAGATGACGGGCTGCTCCCGCCTGCGAAGGGGGCCGGGCGCGCTACTTGATCAGACCCTTGACGGTCCCGAGCGGCAGATACAAGAGAAGCGGGTTTTCCGAGGTTGCGGTGAATCCGTGGTGTGCGTAGAACTCCGCTGCCACCAGGTCCTTCGCGTCGACCACCAGGGCATAGGCGGCGATCTCTGCGGTGGTGGCTCGACGCAATGCGTCAGCGAGCAAGGCCGCCCCCAGTCCCTGCCCCTTGAAGTTCCGATCTACGGCCAAGCGACCCATGCGCACTGCGGGCACGTTGGGGTAGCGCGGCATCTTCCTGGCCAGAGGTTCCGCCAAGTCTGTCAACAGGATGCTGGCGGAAGCCAGGGTGTAGTAGCCGGCGATATGCCCCTGGGCATCCACTGCCGTGAAGCAGGCGGTCACGCGCCGCTTGATGTCCTGGCTGACTTGCGTCTTGAAGTAGCGGTCCAGCGGTTCAACCCGGCACGTGAAGTCGGACCGGTCGGCATCGAGATCCAGCGGACCGATCGAAAAGCGAGGGCCGCTCATCGAGGGGCCAGGAGTTGGTCTGCCTTGGCAAAAGCGCGCTTCAGCGCCGCGTTGGGCTTGGCGGGTGAGATGAGGGCATTGGCAAAGACCTCCTGATCAGCCACAGCAAGCCGTACTTGATCCGCTTGCTCAATGGCTTGAGACGCAGCCGACTGCAGGGCGTGGATCACAAAATCAGTCATGGTCCTGCCTTGAATCTCTGCGGCGCGCTTCACGACTGCGTGCAGGTCAGGGCTGATCCGGGCCTCCAGCCTCGCCGACTGGGGCCGGGTTGGAGTGGAGATTGCGGCGGCGGTCCTTCCAGGCATTGATCTTCTCCTTGTATCTTTAGTTCAGGGGGAAATGAACGTGGTTGTGGAAGGCGGTGGGCATGTGGTCGAAGGACGGCGCGGTGGGCAACTCGTAGAGTTGTCCAGGGCGTCGGCCGGTGCGCGCAGCGCA
>JBIKMY010000146.1:0-5859 GCA_044358945.1 Rubrivivax sp. | reverse complement strand
GGTACTGGAGTCCAACGCTTTCGCCGCCAGCGAGCCGGGCGGCCTGGGGCCGCTGACCCGCCAGCCCTTCGGCCTGCTGTTCCAGGCGCTGGACGACCTGCGCGAGCACGAGGTCTATCTGGCCACCGGCTGCACGCCCACCTTCGCCTTATGGGGCGGTTTGATGACCACCCGGGCGCGCCACCTCAAGGCCGCGGGCGCGGTGCTCGATGGCTACCACCGCGACACGCCCGAAGTGCTGGCCTCGGGCCTGCCTGTGTTCTCCATGGGCGGCTACGCGCAGGACCAGGGCGCGCGCGGCAAGGTGGTGGACTGGCGGGTGCCGCTGGAGCTGGGGGGCGTGCGCGTGCAGCCCGGGGACATCGTCTTCGGCGACATGGACGGCGTGCTCATCGTGCCCAAGGCGGCGGAAGAAGAGGCCATTCGTCGGGCCCTGGAGAAGGTGAGCGCCGAGAACACCGTGCGCCAGGCCATCGAGCGCGGCATGAGCACGCAGGAGGCCTTCCGCACCTATGGGGTGATGTGAGCACCGCCATGTCCATCTACGACCAGCACCTCGACAAGAACGCCGCCAACTTCGTGGCGCTTTCTCCTGTGAGCTTCGTGGAGCGCAGCGCTGAAGTCTTTGGCGACCTGCCGGCCGTGGTGCACGGCGCGCGGCGCTACACCTGGGCGCAAACGCGCGAGCGCTCCGCCCGCCTGGCCGCCGCACTGCAGGCGCTTGGGGTAGGTCGGGGCGGCACGGTGAGTGCCATGTTGCCCAACACGCCAGAGATGGTGGAGGCGCACTACGCCGTGCCCGCTCTGAACGCCGTGCTCAACACCCTGAACACGCGGCTGGACGCACCGCTGCTGGCCTGGCAGATGAACCACTGCGAGGCGCAGGTGCTGATCACCGACCGCGAGTTCTCACCCGTGATGGTGCAGGCGCTGCAGATCCTGAAGGACCAACATGGCCGCGAGCTGGTCGTCATCGACGTCTGCGACAGCGAGTACACCGGCCCTGGCGAGCGTTTGGGCGCGCACGAGTACGAGGCCCTGCTGGCGGCCCACGCGCCAATGGCAGCGCTGCCGGGGCCGGCCGATGAGTGGGACGCCATCGCCGTCAGTTACACCAGCGGCACCACGGGCGACCCGAAAGGCGTGGTCACGCACCACCGCGGCGCCTACCTCAATGCGGTGAGCAACGTGGCCACCTGGACCATGCCGCACTTTCCGCGCTACCTGTGGACGCTGCCCATGTTCCATTGCAATGGCTGGTGCTTCCCGTGGACGATGGCCATGCTGGGCGGCACGCATGTGTGCCTCAGGAAGGTCGAGGCGCAGGCCATCCTGCAGGCCATGCGCGAACATGCGGTGGACCATTACTGCGCTGCACCCATCGTCCACAACCTCATCATCAACGCGCCGGCCGAGTGGCGCCAGGGCGTGCAAGGTGTGCGCGGCATGGTGGCCGGGGCGGCGCCCCCCGCGGCCATGATCGAGGGCATGGCCCGCATCGGCTTTGACATCACGCACGTCTACGGGCTCACCGAGGTGTACGGCCCGGCGTCGGTGGCGGTCAAGCGCACGGCCTGGGCAGAAGAGTCCCTGTCGGAGCAGACGCGTCTGAACGGCCGCCAGGGCGTGCGCTACGCCCTCCAAGAAGGCATGACCGTGCTGGACCCAGACACCATGGCGCCCACGCCGGCCGACGGCCAGACCATGGGCGAGATCATGTTCCGCGGCAACATCGTGATGAAGGGCTACCTGAAGAACCCGGCGGCCACGGACAAGGCCTTTGCCGGCGGCTGGTTCCACACCGGGGACCTGGCGGTGATGGAGAGCGACCGCTACGTCAAGATCAAGGACCGCAGCAAGGACATCATCATCTCGGGCGGCGAGAACATCAGCTCGCTGGAGGTGGAGGACGCGCTGTACCGCCACCCCGCCGTACTGGCTTGCGCCGTGGTGGCGTGGCCCGACCCGAAGTGGGGCGAAACGCCGCTGGCGTATGTGGAAACCAAGCCCGACGCCACTGTCACGGCGCAGGACCTCATCGCCCACTGCAAGGGCCTGCTGGCGGGCTACAAGGTGCCGCGCGAGATCCGCTTCGAGGCCATTCCCAAGACCAGCACCGGCAAGATCCAGAAGTTCCAGCTGCGCGAGCGTGCCAAGAGCACCTCGGCCATCGAGTGAAAGGAAGACCGCCATGTCCCCGTCCACGGAAACCCCACTCGTCCTGCGCGAGCGCGATGCGCGCGGCGTCATCCACCTCACGCTGAACCGCCCGCAGGCCTTCAACGCGTTGTCGGAGTACATGCTCAGTGCCCTGCAGGCCGAGCTGGACGCCGTGGCCGCCGACGAGGGTGCCCGCGTGGTGGTCATCGGCGCTTCCGGCAAGGCCTTCTGCGCCGGGCATGACCTGAAGGAGATGCGTGCCGAGCCCTCGCAGGCCTACTACGAGGGCCTTTTCACGCAGTGCGGCCACATGATGATGACCATCCAGCGGCTGCCGGTGCCGGTGATCGCCCGCGTGCAGGGCATTGCCACGGCGGCGGGCTGCCAGCTGGTGGCAATGTGTGATCTGGCGGTGGCGGCGCGCGAGGCGCGCTTTGCGGTCAGCGGCGTCAACCTGGGCCTCTTCTGCGCCACGCCCAGCGTGGCTTTGAGCCGCAACCTGTCGCGCAAGGCCGCTTTCGAGATGCTGGTGACGGGTGCCTTCATCTCGGCCGACCAGGCGCTGGCCAAGGGCCTCATCAACCGCGTGGTGGAAGCCGACCAACTGGATGCCGAAATCGAAGCCCTGGTGGCCAGCATCGTGGCCAAGCCGCGGGTGGCGCTGGCCATGGGCAAGGGCTTGTTCTACCGACAACTGGAGACCGGCATCGAGGAAGCCTACGCCAACGCGGGCGAGACCATGGCCTGCAACATGATGGACGGCTCGGCGCTGGAAGGCGTGCAGGCCTTCATCGACAAGCGTTCGCCGGACTGGCGCGGCGCGCTTTGAGTGCGCCCTTTGTGGCCATGCAGGGCAGCGCCACCGCCTTTGATGTGATCGTGCTGGGCGCCGGCATGGCCGGCGCCTCCATCGCGGCGGAACTGGCGCCGCACTGCCGCGTGCTGCTGCTGGAACGGGAAGACCAGCCCGGGCGGCACACGACCGGCCGCTCGGCGGCCATGTTCTTCGAGAGCTATGGCAACGCCACGGTGCGGGGCTTGACGCGGGCCAGCCGCGTTTTTCTTGAGCAACCGCCCGAAGGTTTCGCCGAGGTGCCGCTGATGAGCCCTCGCGCGGCCTTGTTCGTGGCCGGGCAGGAGGCGCTGCCGCGCCTGCAGGCCATGGCCGACGCACCGGACGCCGCCCCCACGCTGCGCCGCTTGAGCTCCTCGCAGACCCTGGCGCTGGTGCCCATCCTGCGGCCCGAGGCGGTGGCCGGCGGGGCGCTGGACGACAGCGGTTGCGACATGGAGGTAGCCGCCATCCTGCAAGGCTATCTGCGCCTGGTCCGCAGAGGTGGCGCCCACGTGGTGCTGGGTGCGTCAGAGGTGCTGCTGCAGCGCGCAGGCGGCCTCTGGACGGTGGACAGCCGCGCAGGCCGTTTCCAGGCCCCCGTGGTCGTCAACGCCACCGGCGCCTGGGCCGACGAGGTGGCCCGGCAGGCGCGCGCTCGGCCGGTGGGCCTGCAACCGATGCGCCGCACCGCCATGACCATTCCCGCCCCGGAGGGGCACGATACGCGCCACTGGCCCATGGTCATTGATGTCGACGAGACCGTCTACTTCAAGCCCGACGCGGGGCAGATGCTGCTGTCACCCGCCAATGAAGACCCGATGCCGCCGTGTGACGTGGCGCCTGAGGAGCTGGACATCGCCCTGGCGGTGCACCGCTTCGAGGAGCTGACCACGGTCCCGGTCAAGCGCATCGCCCACCGCTGGGCGGGCCTGCGCAGCTTCGTGCCCGACCGCTCACCCGTCGCGGGCTGGGACACCCAGGCCGAGGGCTTTTTCTGGCTGGCCGGGCAGGGCGGCTACGGCATCCAGATGGCGCCCGCCCTGGCGCGCGCCGCGGCCGCCATGCTGCTCGGCCAGGCCTTGCCCGCCGACATCGCCGCCCAGGGCGTCACGCCGCAGGCCCTCTCACCCGACCGACTCCGCCCATGAAGATCCACATCGCCGGCATCGCCACCGAGACCAACACCTTCGCCTCTACGCCCACGGGCTTGGCCGCCTGGGAGGTGGACCACGGCGACGGCCGCACCGCCGAAGCACAGCGCTGGCACGGCGCCGGACGCCGCCTGGCGGCGCGCGACGGGCATGAAGTGCACTTCGGGCTGCTGGCCAGCGCCCAGCCCGGCGGCATCACCACGCGCGCGGCCTGCGAGACCCTGCGTGACGAACTGCTCACGCGCCTGGAGGCGGCGCTGCCGGTGGATGCCGTGCTGCTGGTGCTGCATGGCGCCATGGTGGCCGACGGCTATCCCGACGCCGAAGGCGACCTGATCCAACAGGTGCGTGCCCTGGTCGGCCCCAGTGTGCCCATCGGCGTGGAACTGGACCTGCACTGCCACTTCACCGCGCAGATGCAGCGCGAGGCCGACGTGCTGATCGCCTACAAGGAGTACCCCCACACGGACATCGTCGAGCGCTTCGAGGAGCTGTGGGCGCTGACCCTGGCCACAGCCCAGGGCCGGGTGAGGCCGGTCACCGCCGTGCACGACTGCCGCATGGTGGGCTTTTGGCACACCACGCGAGAGCCCATGCGCAGCTTCGTGGCCCGCATGAAGGCGCTGGAGCAGCAGCCCGGCGTGCTCAGCGTGAGCTTCGGGCACGGTTTCCCCTGGGGCGACGTGCCGGAAGCCGGCGCCAAGGTGTGGGCGGTGACCGATGGCGACGAAGCCCTGGCAGCGCAGATCGCCCGGGATCTGGGGCAGGACATCTGGACGCTGCGGCACCAGACGCCCGCGCGCCAGTCCAGCGTTGCGCAGGCGATGGACCGATTGGTCGTGCATGAGGGCGACCGCCCTCTGGTGCTGGCCGACATCGCCGACAACGCGGGCGGCGGCGCCGGCAGCGATGCCACCTTCATCCTTCAGGCGCTGGTGGAGCGCGGCATCGGTCAGGTGGCCCTGGCGCCGTTCTGGGACCTGGGGGCCCTGCAGGTGTGCAATGAGGCCGGCGTGGGCGCACGGCTGAGCCTGCGCGTGGGTGGCAAGCTGGGCCCGCTCTCGGGCAACCCGGTGGACCTGCAGGTCACTGTCCGCGCGCTGGTGGAAGACCACTGGCAGACCGGCCTGTCTGGCCACCCGGCGCCTTGTGGTCGATCTGCCTGGGTCAGCACGGACAACGGCATCCACCTCGTGCTGATCTCCCTGCGGCAGCAGGCCTTGGGCACGGAACTCTTCACGGGCCTGGGCATCGACCTCACGGCCTTGCGCGGCATCGTGGTCAAGAGCTCCCAGCACTTCCACGCCGCCTTCGCGCCGCTGGCCAGCGAAGTGCTGTACGTGGAGACCCCAGGCCTGCTCGACACCGACTTCGCGCACCTTCCCTACCGCCAACGCAGCCTCAACTACTGGCCGCGGGTGGAACAGCCGGACTCCTGAGTTGGGCTGCGCCCCCGGGCTTTGGTGGGTCGGTTCGCGCGGCGTAGCAGTGCCGTGCTTTGTGGTTGGCCCGTACGCCAGGGGATGGCAGGAATCCCGAAGGCTGAAGTCCGACGGTTGGGTTCGGGTCCCCGGCAGAAGCCGTGGGCGCTCTGTGTTTATGCCGTGTCTGGCCACAATCAACCGATGTCATTTCATCTGGTGGAGGATGGGGCTCATGAACTCCGACGAACAACGCGCCTTGCTTGCCTTGGCCTTGATGGCCGCTTTCGCA
>JBIKMY010000145.1:0-5893 GCA_044358945.1 Rubrivivax sp. | reverse complement strand
CCCCTTGTGGATGTTGTAGGTGGCCACACGCAGCACATCCGGAGATAGGCGATCGCCCCCCGGGTCTGGAGACCGCAGGCCATGGGCCGACAGGCGATGCGTGGGGTGTGCGGCGACGCGGTCTGGTGCAGCAGGCATGGCCTGCGAGGCTACACGAAGCGCGGCAACTGCAGGATCGCCTCGGCATTGCTGGGCGAGAAGCAGCGGTCCGCCGCTTCTTGCCAGGGCAGCCACTCCAGGCGCAGGTGCTCGCGGGGGTTCAGGGTCACGGTGATACCAGCTGGCACGCGCAGCCCGAACACATGCTCGGTGTTGTGCGTCACACCCGGTGCGTAACGATGCCGCCACACGGGGTAGATCTCATAGACGTTACGCAATCCCCAGTCGCGCAGGTTCTCCGAGGGCACCTCTGTACTGCCGACCGTGATGCCGGTTTCCTCGGCCACCTCGCGCACCGCCGTCTCCAGCAGCGGCTCGTCCAGCCGGTCCTTCGAACCCGTGACGCTTTGCCAGAAGCCGGGCTTGTCGGCCCGCTCGATCAGCAGCACGTCCCGTGCGGCGGTGTGGATCACCACCAGCACGGACTCGGGGATCTTGGGCGGTTTCACGCCGGCTGCGGGTTGCGTAGGCGGATGTGCAGCTCGCGCAGCTGGGCTTCGTCCACGTGGCTGGGGGCGCCAGTCAGCAGGCACTGGGCACGCTGCGTCTTGGGGAAGGCGATGACGTCGCGGATGGAGTCCGCCCCAGCCATCAGCGTGGCGATGCGGTCCAGGCCGAAGGCCAGGCCGCCGTGCGGCGGCGCGCCGTACTGCAGCGCGTCCAGCAGGAAGCCGAACTTGACCTTGGCGTCTTCCGCCGAGATCTTGAGCGCTTCGAACACCTTGCGCTGCACCTCGGCGCGGTGGATACGCACCGAGCCGCCGCCGATCTCCCAGCCGTTGAGCACCATGTCGTAGGCCTTGGCCACACAGGCGCCGGGGTCGGTGTCCATGAGGTTCTCGTGCCCGTCCTTGGGCGCCGTGAACGGGTGGTGCACGGCCACCCAGCGGTCGGCGTCCTCGTCGTGCTCGAACATGGGGAAGTCCACCACCCACAGCGGCGCCCAGCGGTCCTCGAACAAGCCCTTGGAGCGGCCGAAGTCGCTATGACCAATCTTCACCCGCAGCGCGCCGATGGCGTCGTTGACCACCTTGGCCTTGTCAGCGCCGAAGAAGATCAGGTCGCCGTTGCGCGCGCCGGTCTTGGCGATGATCTGCTCCAGGGCCGAATCGTGCAGGTTCTTCACGATCGGGCTTTGCAGGCCGTCGCGGCCCTTGCCCGCGTCATTGACCTTGATCCACGCCAGGCCCTTGGCGCCGTAGATCTTCACGAACTCGGTGTAGGCGTCGATCTCGCCACGGCTCAATCCCTCTTGTGCATCGCCACCGCCGGGCACGCGCAGCGCCACCACCCGGCCGCCGGGGTTGTTGGCCGGGCCGGAGAAGACCTTGAAGTCCACGTCCTTCATCACCGAGGTGAGCTCGGTGAACTCCAACTTCACGCGCAGGTCGGGCTTGTCGGAGCCGTACTTGGCCATAGCATCGGCGTAGGTCATCACCGGGTACACCGGCAGCTCCACACCCATGGCACGGCGGAAGACGTGGCGGATCATGGCCTCGGTGATGGCGCGGATCTCGGCCTCGTTGAGGAACGAGGTCTCGATGTCGATCTGCGTGAACTCGGGCTGGCGGTCGGCGCGCAGGTCCTCGTCGCGGAAGCACTTGGTGATCTGGTAATAGCGGTCAAAGCCGGCCACCATGAGCAACTGCTTGAACAGCTGGGGGCTTTGCGGCAGCGCGAAGAAGGTGCCGTCATGCACGCGGCTGGGCACCAGGTAGTCGCGCGCACCCTCGGGCGTGCTCTTGGTGAGCATGGGCGTCTCGATGTCGACGAAGCCCTGCTCGTCGAGGAACTTGCGCACCTCGATGGCCACGCGGTAGCGCAGCATCATGTTCTTCTGCATGGCCGGGCGGCGCAGGTCCAGCACCCGGTGCGTCAGGCGC
Organism: Rubrivivax sp.; assembly: GCA_044358945.1. Lineage (GTDB taxonomy): Bacteria > Pseudomonadota > Gammaproteobacteria > Burkholderiales > Burkholderiaceae_C > Rubrivivax. The sequence goes on along the minus strand of JBIKMY010000145.1, from coordinate 3,851 downwards.
ACGGTCTCGGACAGGTTGTCGTCGTCGAGCTGGAACGGCGGCGTGACGCTGGCGTTGAGCACCTCGAGCTCATGGCACAAGATCTCGATCTTCCCGCTGGTGAGGTTGGCGTTCTCGGTGCCGGCCGGGCGCGGGCGCACCAGACCCACGATCTTCAGGCAGAACTCGTTGCGCACGCCCTCGGCGGTGCGGAACATGTCCTGGCGGTCGGGGTCACACACCACCTGCACCAGGCCTTCGCGGTCACGCAGGTCGATGAAGATGACGCCGCCATGGTCGCGGCGGCGGTGGGCCCAGCCCATCAGGGTCACGGTCTGGCCCATCAGCGTCTCGCTGACCAGGCCGCAGTAAGTCGTTCTCATGGGATCTCTCCAAAAATGTCATGCTGTCTGGAGCCCGGGCCGGCCGATGGCGGCGGCAGGGGCGGCGGCGCAGCCACTGGGGGTCTGCCGCGGTGTCGGCGGGGAGGGGCCGGGGAGCCCTCAGGACTGAACGCAGGCCGGCGCGTTCAGCCCCGCGGATTGGGGTCGGCCTCCCCCGGCCGGGCCGGAGGGGGCGAAGGCGGCGGCGGAACCACCACCCCCATGGAGATGATGTACTTCAGCGCCTGGTCCACACTCATGTCCAGCGACACCACGTCAGCGCGCGGCACCATCAGGAAGAAGCCCGAGGTGGGGTTGGGCGTGGTGGGCACATAGATGCTCAAGTGCTCATCACCCAGGTGACGAGCCACCTCGCCACCGGGCTTGCCCGTCACAAAGGCCACCGTCCAGGCCCCGGCACGCGGGTACTGCACCAGCACCGCCTCGCGGAAGGCGTTGCCGTTGCTGGAAAACAGCGTGTCCGAAACCTGTTTGACCGAGCTGTAGATCGACTTGACGATGGGGATGTTCTGCAGCACGCGGTTCCACTGCCGCGCGACCCACTGGCCCACCACGTTGGTGACGAACATGCCCGTCAACAACAGCAAGGTGGCCAGCACGATGACGCTCAGGCCCGGCACATGGCGCAGGCCCTCGATGGCCGCGTGCGCAGTGGGCGGCAGCACCGCCTGGGTGGCTGCGAGCAGCAGGCCGAACAAGCTGTCCATGGACCCGAGCAGCCACGTCAGCACCCACAAGGTGATGCCGATGGGCGCCCAGGCCAGCAGGCCCGCCAGCAGGTATTTCTTCATGAACTGGACGGAGCGGAAGGCGATGCAACCGGGGCGGGCGCAGGCGCCGGTGAGGCCGCTGCAGAGCCAGCGCCTGCATCGGTGGACGCCGGCGCTACGGCCTTGGCACTGCTGCCCTCGGCGGGCTTGTCGACCGCTTTGTCAACCGGCTTTTCGCCAGGCTTGTCAGCCGCCGCACCGCCCTTGTTCGAGCCGCCGTCGCGAAAGTCGGTGACATACCAGCCCGAGCCCTTGAGCTGGAAGCCAGCGGCAGTGACCTGCTTGACGTAGGCGGAAGCACCGCAGGCGGGACACACAGTCAGCAGCGGGTCGGAGATCTTCTGCAGGACGTCCTGACGGTGTCCGCAGGACTCGCACTTGTAGGCGTAGATCGGCATGGGGGCACGAAGGGACGAGGGAGGAAACGAAAACCGCGCATTATAAGTTTTCGCCCCGCTCCAGCACCCCGGGTCTCACTTTCCTTTCGCGCCGGCCGCACCGTGGTGGGCATGGTGCTTGAGCACATGCTCGATGGAGTGACCCCTGTTGGACACGAGGGTAGGCGCCAGCGAACCCATCAACATGCCGATGATGGAGGCGAACAGGCCCAGCAGGTTGGCCGGGATCATGGCTTCCGGGGCCACCTGCGTGGCCGCCAGCCAGGTGCCGATGCCCAGCACCACGGACAGCAGCGCACCCTGGGTGTTGGCGCGCTTCCAGTAGGCACCCGCCACCAGCGGGACGAAGGCGCCGCACAAGGTGACGTTGTAGGCGTTTTGCACCATCTCGTACATGGTGCTCTTGCTGTTGACGGCGAAGGCCAGGGCGCAGCCGGTGAAGATCACCAGCACCAGGCGCAGCGTCAGCAGCATCTGGCGGTCGCTCATGTGGGGGACGAAAGGCCGCAGCACGTTCTCGGTGAAGGTGGCCGTGGGTGCCAGCAGAGCGCCGCTGGCCGTGGACAGGATGGCCGACAGCAGGGCACCAAAGAACATGATCTGCGCCCACATCGGCATCTGGCCTAGCACCAGGTCGGGCAGGATGCGCTGGATCTCGCGCGCATCCTCGCTCTCGAACAGCTTGGCCAGTTCCGGCGCGTTCACCACCGCCGCGAAGGCGATGTACATGGGCACGAAGGCAAAGCAGAAATACACCAGCCCGCCAATCACCGTGCCGCGCACGGCCGTCTTCTCGTCCTTGGCACTGGTCATGCGCTGGAACACGTCCTGCTGCGGAATGGAGCCGAAGGCGAAGGCGAAAAAGGCGCCGGCCATGGCCCACCAGCCCGCGGCGTCCATGTTCAGATCGAACAGGATGAGCTTGCCCTCGGAGGCCGCCTGCGAGATCACCTTGGCCGGGCCACCGGCCATGTCGCCGACCAGCCACGCCACGGCCGTCAGGCCAATGAGGATGATGACGGTCTGGAACAGATCCGTGAAGGCCACGGACCACATGCCGCCGAAGATCGTGTAGACCACCACAATGGCAGCACCCAGCATGATGGCGGTGGTGAAGTTGATGGCGCCGCCTGTCAGCACGTGGATGACCAGGCCGAGCGCGGTGAGCTGGGCCGAGGTCCACCCCAGGTAGGACAGCACGATGGCCACGCTGGTCAGCACCTCCACGAGCTTGCCGTAGCGGTGCTTGTAGAAGTCACCGATGGTCAGCAGGTTCATGCGGTAGAAAAGTCGGGCGAACAGCAGTGCCGCCAGCACCAGGCACAGCGACGCGCCGAAGGGGTCGCCCGGCACGCCGCTCAGGCCGTCCTTGGCGAAGGTGGCCGACACCGACAGCACCGTCTCCGCACCAAACCAGGTGGCAAACACGGTGGCCACGTTCATGTAAAGCGGCAGGCTGCGGCCAGCCACCAGGTAATCCTTGGCGCCGTGCACCCGGCGGGCGGCCAGCAGACCGATGGCGATGGTCACGGCCATGTAGGCGACGACAAAAGTGATCAGCATGGGAGGGCTCCAGGTGGATGCTTGGTCTTCACACGCGCCGCCGCACTGGACGACGTTTTCCGGGCGGCGGCAGTGTATCGGCGTGCCCGGCGCCTGCCCCGCGATGGGGACAAACGCCTGCTCTTCAAGGGGTTAGCCAGGCCCTTGCAATCACCATGCCAAGCAAGAAACCCAGGGCGCCCCAGACCAGGCCCTGCAGCAGCCGGTTGGTGCGCCGCTGCTCGGCCAATAGGGCCAGCAGCACGGCCGGCTCGCGTTCGGCCGGACGCTTCAGCGCCGCGTGCACCAGCCGCGGCAGCTCCGGCAGCAGGTGCGCGTAGCGCGGCGCCTCGGCCTTGAAACGCTCGGCGAAGGCGCGCCAGCCCACCTGCTCGTTCATCCAGCGCTCCAGGAAGGGCTTGGCCGTGGTCCACAGATCCAGATCGGGGTCGAGCTCACGGCCCAGACCCTCGATGTTCAGCAGCGTCTTCTGCAGCAGCACCAGCTGCGGCTGGATCTCCACGTTGAAGCGGCGCGAGGTCTGGAACAGCCGCAGCAGCACCTGCCCCAGCGAGATGTCCTTCAGCGGCCGCTCGAACTGCGGCTCGCAAACGGCGCGGATGGCACTTTCCAGCGAGTCGATACGGGTGTCCGGCGGTACCCATCCGGACTCGACATGCAGCTCGGCCACGCGCTTGTAATCGCGGCGGAAGAAGGCGATGAAGTTCTGCGCCAGGTAGTCCTTGTCCAGCTCGGTG
>JBIKMY010000144.1:0-5927 GCA_044358945.1 Rubrivivax sp. | reverse complement strand
CCCTTCCGTGGCGGGCCTGACCTTCGTCGACTGGCAGCAACCCGTGGCCTGCGGCGGCGTGGCCGTGTTCCCGGACGATGTGATCGTGGCCGATCAGGACGGTGCCGTATTGATCCCGGCAGCGCTGGCCCTTGAGATCGTCGATGCCGCCGTGGAGCAGGAACGCTTCGAGGGCTGGATCATGGACGAGGTGAACGCCGGGGCTGTCCTGCCCGGCCTGTACCCGCCCAACGAGGCCAACAAGGCGAAATACGAAGCCACCCGCAAAGGTTGAGCTCAAGGCTCACACGGCCGGGCCGGACCCATTACCGTGTTGCAGCTTCCCCATGACATCCAGACCCGGCAACACCCGTTCAATCCCCATGCTTTCCGACCTCTCCACCCCCAACCGCTACAACATCCACGACCTGGCCACCCTGGCCAGCGTGCCCACGCGAACGGTGCGCTTCTACATCGCCCAGGGCCTGATGGATCGGCCCCACGGCGCCAAGCGCGGCGCCTGGTATGAACACCGGCATCTGCAGCAACTGCTGCTGATCCGCCGCTGGGTGCAGTCAGGCCTGAGCCTGGACCGGGTGCGTGAGTTGCAGGCAGGCTCACCCGAAGAGGCCCCGCCGCGGCCGGTACGGCCGGGCATGGTGGAGGTATGGAGCCGCGTCACCCTGGCTGACGGCCTGGAACTGCAGGTGGAGCCCGGCCGTGCCGGCCTGTCGCCCGAACAGGTGCGCGCCCTCGTTCAGGAAGTCACCTCGGCCTATCGGCGCGTGCGCGAGCCAGGGGCGTCGTAGCCCACCAAGCTAGCCTCCTGACTGGTTTTCGGCCGCAGTTAAAGGGAAAGCCTGCGCATGGGCACTCACCTCAGGACGAAGCGAAACACCGGGCACCATGCGCAAGCCACGCTGCTGGCGACGAGCGAGGCTGCCACTGCGCTGCCACCGAATCTGCTTCAGCGCATCAGCGATCCGGCGCGCCGAGCCGTACTGGACTTAGGCCGACGTCGCGACTTCGCAATGGGTGACTTGCTGTTCCGACAGGGGGACCATCACGACGGCGTGTTCCTCATTGAAGAGGGCCTTGTGCGCTCGTTTTACGTCTCCGAAGATGGCCGCGAGTTGACTTTGGGCTTCTGGACAGCAGGCCACTATGTTGGTGCGCCGCAAATGTTTGGCGGCGGGCGTCATGCCTGGACTTCAGTCGCTGTCAGGGATTCGCGTTGCCTATGGCTGCCCGGCGCACAGCTGCGTTCATTGGCGCAGCTATGGCCGGAATTAGCTCTGGCACTCATCGATGCGTTGGTGCACAAGTCACAGTGCTATTGCGCACTGCTGCAACTTCTGGCAACCCAGTCCATGCGCGTGCGCCTGGCACGCCTTCTGGCCATGCTGGCCGCCAGCGAGGTCGGCTCATGTACCACGCTCAGCCATGGCGATATGGCGCGGATGATTGGCTCGACACGCCAGTGGGTCTCGATCACGCTGGCACGGTTTGCCAGAGAAGGCCTGGTCGCCAAGGACCCTGGTGGAGGCATCCGGGTGATCCAGCCGCAGCAGCTCGCGCAGCTACGCTGAGACGACGCCAGTCGCACTGGGCCGGCAATTAGTTGCTGGCTCGCCGCCTGGGTCTTGAGGACACTGCTTCCAAGCGGGTGTGTTCCCGCACTACCTCGGAGGCGGCCCCATGTTGGCTTCATTTCGATCTGTCACCAGGCGGGCAGCGTGTCTGGCCGCCCTGGCTCTTGCGGTGCCAGGTGTACCCGCCTTGGCGCAGGACTTTCCAGCACGGCCGATCACCTTGGTCGTGCCTTATCCGCCAGGCAGCGCAACCGACGTGCTCGCGCGACTGCTGGCCCCCAAGCTGTCGGAATCTCTCCGCCAGAACGTGATAGTGGAGAACCGCGGAGGTGCATCCACCAACCTGGGCACTGAGTTCGTCGCGCGCGCCGCGCCGGACGGCTACACAGTCCTCATTCAGGCACCCAATATCGCCACCAACGAGTTCGCTTTCAAGAGCCTGCGTTGGAAGCGTGATGACTTTGCGCCGGTTACCCTGCTGGTGCGCTGGTCCAACGTCCTGGTCGCAGGACCTTCTGCAACGGTGCGCGACTTCAGGCAACTGGCCGCAGCCAGCAAGGCCAATCCTGCCGCCTACAACTATGGGTCACCTGGCGTGGGATCGCTTTCGCATCTGGCCATCGAGATCCTCAAACAACGTGGCCACCTGAGGATGGAACACGTTGCGTTCACTGGTCCGGCTCCAATGCTTACGAGCCTGTTTGGTGGTCATATTCAGTATGCGGCCACCAACCCTGCCAATTTCATGTCTCACCTGCGCGAAGGCAAGCACAAGCTGACCCCGCTGGTGGTGCTGGGCGCACAGCGTGATCCCGCGTTGCCTGATGTGCCGGCGCTGGCAGAACTCGGCATTGCTGGTGTGGAGTCCAACGGATGGCTGGGTGCATTGGTACCTGCGCGCACGCCACCAGCCGTGGTGACACGTCTGAATGCGGAACTGTTGAAGGCCCTGAGGGCGCCAGATGTCCAGGAGCGACTGAGGTCCTTGTACCTGGAGCCGATGGGCAGTACCCCGGACGAGTTCGGCCGCTTCATCGAGGCCGAGCACAGAAAGTGGGCAGATGCCGCACGCGCCGCGGGCATACAGCCGGAGTAGGGCGTGAGCGCAACCTCGAGAAAAGTTTTGGTCATCAAGGAGTCCATACTGGCTGAGGCGGGTTCCCCCGCTGTACGAACGTTGACGCGGGCTGCCGTCATGCTTATCGTCGCCAACCCCATGGCTGGCCGCTACGAGCGCGACCTTTCCGCGCTGATTGACCTGGGGCCCTTGCTGGCCGAGCGTTGGTTACCTCAGGCGGTAGCCCTTCTCGAAAGGCCTGTTGTAGCCTACGGCAAGGCTGCCATCGTGGGCGTGCAGGGAGACATCGAGCACGCAGCTGCCATCCTGCACCCCAAGCTGGGAAAGGCGATGCGCTTCGCGGTGGGCGGCGGCGAGGCCGTCATCCCGTCAACGGCCAAGGTCGCCAGCGCGGGTGCCCGCATCGATGTGCCGCTGGGCCACAAGGACAACGTCTGGAGCTTCAACGAAATCGACACGATGACGCTGGGCGTGGAGGATGCGCCCCGGCCCGATGAAATCCTGGTGATCATGGCCGTCAGCGACGGTGGCCGCCCGGATCCGCGAGTCGGCGTCGGGCGTGTGGCGACCTGACATCCTGGAACCTGGTATCCGCACCGTCCACTCGCGAGACATCGACACATGACCGGACAACCCCTGAAAGAACACGCCGCGCGTTCGTCACAGCTTCGCACGCTCATGCGCGGCGGCGGCGTAGTCGCCTTTGACGGCAGCAGGCACGTCCACCTCCGGCGCGGTGACGTGGTCTTCTGCGGAGACCGCATCGAGTACGTCGGGCCGCAATGGGCTGAGCGGGCGGATGCACCCGTGCACGAGACCGTTGACACGACCGGCAAGCTCGTCGTGCCGGGACTGGTGAACATGCACCTGCATGTCACCGACACACCATTCACCCGAGGCTGGCTTGACGACTACGCCTCATCGGCCGACGCGAGTGCCGCCAGCAACGTCACTGCCTTGTACAGACTTCTGCCCGCTGTACGGGCTGCAGCGTTGGCCGAAGACCAGCTCGCTGCCGCCGAGTGCGCTTTCTCGGAATTGCTGCTGTCGGGATCAACCACGGTCGTGGAACTGGGGTACGACGAAGAAATGGGCGATCGGGGTGATATGGGCACCCCCCGTTCCGTGGGCGACATCGCCGGGCGGCTGGGCCTGCGCTGCTACCTGGCCCCGCGATACCGCAGCTGCTACTGGAAGCTGGGCCCCGACGGCGCGCCGGCCTACTACAGCTACGAGGGCGACGGGCAGCCCAGAATGCGCGCGTGTGTGGCGCTGCTGGGCGAGATCGACGGCACCTACGAGGGCCGAGTGCGCGCCATGCTGGCGCCGGGCCAAGTCGACACCTGCGAACCGGCGCTGCTGCGGGCAACTCGCGAAGCCGCGGACAAGACCGGCTACCTCATCCAGCTGCACGCGGGCCAGTCTCCTTCGGAGTTCAGGCGCATCCGGCAGCAGCACGGTTGCACGACGCTGGAGTATCTTGATCGCGTCGGTCTGCTCGGGCGGGACTTGATTCTGGGCCACAGCATGTTCTTCTCGGAATCGGGCGACGTGGATGATTGCACCAGCGGCGAACTGCAGCGCCTGCGTGACAGCGGTACCCACTTGTGCCACCTGCCGTGGGTCAAGGCACGCCAGGGTACGGTGATGCACTCGTTCGCCAAGTACCGGCGGCATGGCATCCCGGTCTGCCTGGGAACGGATACCTATCCGTTCGACATGTTCAACGAGATGCGCATGGCCGCAGCGATGTGTCGCGTGGCCGAAGGCTCGCCGCAGGCAGTCACCGCGGCCGAGATCTTTCATGCCGCCACAGTGGGCGGGGCACAGGCCCTGCAGCGCGATGACCTGGGGCGCCTGGCTGCCGGCTGCCAGGCCGACATCGTCCTGGTCGATGTCAACAGACCCCACGCCGTGCCATTGCGCGATGCTATACAGCACCTGGTGCTCAGCGCCAGTGCGGCAGATGTGGACAGCGTCTTCATTGCCGGGCGGCGTGTCGTGGATCGTCGCGAACTCGTCTATGGCAACTTGCGTGATGCCGTGGCCCGCTTGGCGGAGGCCGGCGAGCGGGTCGACGCCCGGGTGCGCGTGGAGTGAGAGCCATTCGTCCGCTGACAGCATGGCATGAGCCTTGAGCACGGTCGAACTGCTGGCCAGCCTGGCCATCCTGGCGGTGGCTGCCTTCACGCAGGGCGTATTCGGGCTGGGCTTCGCGATGGTGGCCACGCCCTTGCTGGCTCTCTTTCTGGACTATCGATCCGCGGTCGTTCTCTCGGCAGTGCCGATGTTGATGCTGGCTGGCAGGTGGCTGGTCGCCAACCATGGGGCCATTCGCCACTCGGGTGTGCCATGGTCGCTGCTGCCCGGTATCGTGGTTGGTGCGGTCGCGGGCGTGTGGCTGCACGTGGCGCTGCCAGAACGTACGTCGCTGCTCTTGCTGGCCGCGTTGCTGGCCTGCAGCGTTGCCATGCCTTGGGCGCTGCAGAAGATTCGGGCGGATGTGACCTTGGCCTCGCGCCGTGCGACACCGTTGTTTGGCGTGCTGGCCGGTGTCACGGAGACAGCTCTGAATGTCGGCGCTCCGTTTATGGTGCTGCTCGGAGGCCTGGGCCGGTTAACACGGCTCCAACAGTTCATCGCGCTCAACACGTGCTTCTTTGTCGGCAAGGTCATACAGCTCAGCCTGCTGGCGACGACCTCCTGGCCGGTGTCGTTGCTGCCGCTGCTGTATGCGGTGGTTGTCAGCATGGTCTTCTATCGCGTGGGAGATCGACTTGCAGGCCAATACCCAGAAGCCGCCTTTCGTCGGCTGCTGGGCGTGTTCCTCAGCCTGATGGCGGTCTGCCTGGTCCTCCGCGCTGCCTTCATTGCGTAAGCTGATCTCGCTTGCTCAAGGGCGATCAGGGTTGCGCGACCGTCCTGCCCGCGAGGGCTCCTCGCTCTGAGTTCGTCGGGGTGCTGCACAAGCCCTGCGCTGACTCACCCAGAGGCGATCAGTCGCAGACCCGGGCAAGGCGTCGGTCCGTATCAATTTCCTATTTGAGAAGCCCGGAGCCGTTTGCGGAAAAGGATGTGGTCCTGAGAGGCGCTGGAACCGATGCGATTCAAAACAGGAATGTACGGCACGCTGCCGTACAATTTGATCTCACCACAGCAACCGTCTTGAACGTCAACCCAAATGAAGCGCCTGATCCCACGGCTTGCCGCTTCTGACCATTGCATTGAGGATGGTCAGGAGCTTGCGCATGCATGCGACCATTGCGACCTTCTTGGGT
>JBIKMY010000143.1:0-5949 GCA_044358945.1 Rubrivivax sp. | reverse complement strand
GGGTCGGTCGGGTGCACGGCGATGAAGCCGCTCTCGCCCGTGCCGGGGTAGGTGCAGTCGCCCAGGGTGATGGCGCCCCACTCCGAGGAGCTGGGCACGCTGATGGAGGTGTTGTCCTGCTGCGTGCCGTACACGCGGTAGGGGAACTGGTTGTCCACGTCCAGGCGGTAGAACTGGGCGGTGGGCTGGTTGTAGATGGACGACCAGGTGTTCCCGGCGTTGAAGGACACGCAGGCCCCGCCGTCGTTGCCCTGCACCATGCGCTGCGGGTTCTTCGGGTCGATCCACAGGTCGTGGTTGTCGCCGTGCGGCGTGGTCACCTCGCTGAAGCTCACGCCCCCGTCCGTGGACTTCCACATCTGCAGGTTGGTGATGTAGACCGTGTCCGCGTGCCCGGTGTCGGCGAAGACATGGGTGTAGTACCAGGGGCGGTGCATCAGATCTCTGTGAGTGCTCACTTGCGTCCAGCGTTCGCCGTGGTCGTCACTGCGGTACAGGCCGGTGGCGTCGCCCTCGGCCTCCACCAGGGCCCAGACCCGCCCGGCGCGCGCGCCCGACGCGCTCACCCCGTGCTTGCCCAGCAGCCCCCCGGGCAGTCCGCCGCGGCCGGAAAGCTCCTGCCAGGTGTCGCCGCCGTCCATCGAACGCCACAGCCCGCTGCCCGGGCCGCCGCTGTGCAGGTTCCAGAAGCTGCGCCGCGCCGCCCAGCAGCCGGCGTACAGGATGCGCGGGTTGAACGGGTCCATGCTCAGGTCCACCGCGCCGGCGTCGGGGCCGCGGTCCAGCACCTTCTCCCAGGTCTTGCCGCCGTTACGCGAGCGGTACACGCCGCGTTCGGGGTTGGAGCCGAAGGCGTCGCCCAGGGCGGCCACGTAGACCAGGTCCGGGTCCTGCGGGTGCACGCAGATGCGGCCGATGTGGCGTGTCTCCTTCAGTCCCAGGTGCTGCCAGGTGCGACCGGCGTCAGTGGAGCGGTACACGCCGTCGCCGTAGGACACGTCGATGCGGATGGTGGTCTCGCCGGTGCCGGCGTAGACCACGTTCGGGTCCGAGGGGGCCACGGCCAGTGCGCCAATGGTCGCGCTGGTGAGAAAGCCGTCGGACACGTTGCGCCAGTACACGCCGCCGTCGGTCGTCTTCCACACCCCTCCGGCGCAGGCGCCGAAGTAAAAGGTCATGGCGTCCTTCGGGTCCCCCGCCACGGCCACCACGCGCCCACCGCGCGGCGGGCCGATGCAGCGCCACTTCAGGGCGTCAAAACCGGGGGAGCCTGCAGCGGCCGCGCCTGCCTGGGCGGCGGAGGCGGTAGTCTTGCGGGCGCTTTTCGTGGGTTTGGCGGTTGTGGCCTGGGGCATCAAGGGTCACCGTGGATCGGTCGTGGCCTGCGCGTCACAGGCTCTTGGACCCCGGATCTTCGGCCAATCCGCCAGCGCTGTCCTCAGGCGGTACCCGGAGGTTCAGGGCTTGGCGGCCAGAACGGTCAACTGCCCTTTGGGCAACAGACCGCGGAAGTCCCGGTCGAAGGTCACCAGATGCTCGCCGTCGTGCATCACGCAGGCCGCCAGCCAGACGTCGGGCAGATCGTTCCCGCTGAGTTGCCGTTCCAGGCACAGCAATCGCATACGCGGCCATTCGGCACCCGCAGCGGTCTGCCGAACACCCGAGGCCGCCAGCAGCGCATCGACAAACGACACGGCATCGGCCGTGGGCGTAGGTTGCTGAAAGATCTTCGGACTGGTCACCAGGCGCAGGAAGTTGGCCGTCACCATGGGCATCACGCATAAGGTGGCACCCGAGGCCGCTTGGGTCAGCGCCTGTTCGAGCCAGATGCGTGCGGTGGTGTGGTGCGGGTGGTCGGCGCGAAACGCGGCCACCAAGACATTGACGTCAGGCGCTATCGCCCAGCGCATCGAGCAGGGCCTTGTTGCTCAGCGGGTCAACCCCCTCCACCAGCCCGCCTCGCCCCTTGAAGACCGGCAGCCGCACGCGCCCAGGCTTGGTGGGTGCGTTGTGGGCGTGTAGCCGCAGATGCAGCCCTTCCTCGATCAGCCGCGAGAGACTGGTGCGCTGCTGTGCCGCCATCGCCTTGGCATCTGCCAGCAACTGGTCGTTCAGGTTCAGGGTGGTCTTCATCGAGCCGGTGATACAGATTTCTGGTGCTTCACCTGGCACGAGGCCATAGGCCGCCGGTTCGGCCCTGTAGGCGGCCTGTGGCCTGGCCCGGGGCCCTACAGCCCCAGCCCCTCGTCCACCCCCAGGTGCACGTTCATCGCCTGGATGGCCGCGCCGCTGGCGCCCTTGCCCAGGTTGTCCAGGCGGGCGATGAGCACGGCCTGGTCGGCGGCGGCGAAGACGAAGAGGTCCAGACGGTTGGTGTCGTTGCAGGCCTGCACGTCGAAGAAGCCGTCGGCCAGGGTGGCGGGGTCGCTCAGCGGCATCACGCACACGAAACGCTCGCCGGCGTAGTGCCGTGCCAGTGCGGCGTGCAGCGCGGCGCCGTCGGTGCCGGGCGCCAGTTGCGAGAAGTGCAGCGGCACGGTCACGGCCAGGCCCTTGTAGAACGGGCCCACCACGGGCAGGAAGCCCGGGCGCGCGGCCAGGCCGGTGTGGGCCATCATCTCGGGGATGTGCTTGTGCGCCAGGCCCAGCGCGTAGGGCCTCGGGGACTTGTATTTCGCATCACCGCCGGGCTGGGCGGCCGCCTCGTACTCGGCGATCATCTTCTTGCCGCCGCCTGAGTAGCCAGTGAGGGAAGTCGCCGACACCGGCAGGCTCCGCGGCACCAGCCCGGCGTCCACCAGCGGGCGCATCAAGGCGATGAAGGACGAGGCATGGCAGCCGGGGTTGGCGATGCGCTTGGCCGCACGAAGAGCGGCGCGCTGGCCCTCGTGCAGCTCGGGCAGGCCGTACACCCAGGCCGGGTCCGTACGGTGCGCGGTGCTGGCGTCGATGACGCAGGTGTTGGGGTTGGTCACCAGCGCGGCCGATTCCTTGGCTGCTGCGTCCGGTAGACACAGAAAGGCCACATCCGCCGTGTTCAGCAGGCGTGCGCGCTCGGCCGCGTCCTTGCGGCGCTCGGGGTCGATTTGCAGCATCTCGATGTCGGCGCGCTGCGCCAGCACCTCATGGATGCGCAGGCCTGTGGTGCCTTCCTGACCGTCGACAAATACCTTGGTGGACATGTCTGCTCCGCGCGGGCGTACGCTGTGGGCGTCTGGTGAACAAGACCCGCAGGATAAGGGAAAAGTTCAGGGATAACGCTTACTCGCGGACACGCTGGTGGCCCGCCTTGGCCGTGGTGGCGCAGCGGCTGCAGGCGCGACAATCTGCCCCCATGGTTACCAAGAAACCCAAGGGTCTGGGCCTCGGCCTGGAAGCCCTGCTCGGCCCCCAGGCCAAGGAGCCGCTGGCGTCGGATGCGCTGGCCGGCGCGCCCTCCACGCTCAAGCTCAGCCAGCTGCAGCCCGGCAAGTACCAGCCGCGCACACGCATGGACGAGGGCTCGCTGTACGAGCTGGCCGAAAGCATCAAGAGCCAGGGCGTGATGCAGCCGGTGCTGGTGCGCCCGGTGGCCGGCGAGGGCGGGGCGGCGCGCTACGAGATCATCGCGGGCGAGCGGCGCTTCCGCGCGGCCCGATTGGCCGGGCTGGACGAAGTGCCTGTGCTGGTGCGCGCCGTGCCCGACGAAGCTGCCGCGGTGATGGCGTTGATCGAGAACATGCAGCGCGAGGACCTCAACCCGCTGGAGGAAGCGCAGGGCCTGCAGCGCCTGGTCAGCGAGTTCAAGCTCACCCACGAGCAGGCGGCGCAGGCCGTGGGCCGCTCGCGCAGTGCGGCCAGCAACCTGCTGCGCCTGCTGCAGCTGACCGAACCGGTGCAGAAGATGCTGCTGGCCGGCGACCTGGAGATGGGCCACGCGCGCGCCTTGCTGTCGCTGGACTCCGCGCAGCAGATTCTTTCCGCCAACGAAGTGGTGGCGCGCAAGTTGACGGTGCGCGACACCGAGAAGCTGGTGGCCAAGGCGCTGAACAACGGGCGGCAGGCGCCGCTGCTGCGCGTGAAGCAGGACAAGCCGCGCGACCTGGTGCGGCTGGAGGAAAAGCTCGCCGATGTGCTGGCTGCTGCCGTGGAGATCCGCGTGCACCGCAAGACCAAGCGCGGGGAGCAAGGCGAGATCGCCATCGCCTTTGGCTCGCTGGAGGAGTTGAACGGGTTGCTGGACCGCCTGGGTGCGGCCGACGAGTGACCGACCCACTCCCGCCCGCCGCGGGCTCCGCCGCCTTCGGCTTCGACGCCTTCTCCCCCAAGGAGGTAGCCGAGCGCATCGAGGTGCTGGGGGTGTCCAAGGCGCGCCTGCCGCTGGCTTCCATGCTGCTGCTTGCGGTGTTGGCGGGCGCTTACATCGGTTTTGGTTCCCTGTTTTTCTTGATGGTGACGTCTGACCCGTCACTGCCCTTTGCTGCCGCCCGGGTGCTCGGGGGGCTGGTCTTTTCGCTCGGGCTGCTGACGGTGGTGGTGGCCGGGGCGGAGCTGTTCACGGGCAACCACCTGCTGGCCATGGCCTGGGCTGACGGCCGGTTGCGCACGGGCGAGGTGCTGCGCAACTGGGCGGTGGTGTGCGCGGGCAATGCCCTGGGCGCGGGGCTGCTGGCGCTGGCCGTGGCCGGCGCCGACCTGGGGGCGATGAACGGCGGCCGTCTCGCGCAGCAGGCGCTGAAGGTGGCCGCCGCCAAGGCCGCCCTGCCCTGGGACGTGGCACTGCTGCGCGGCGTGCTGTGCAACGTGCTGGTGTGCCTGGCGGTGTGGATGGCTGCGGCCGGCCGCAGCGTGGTCGACAAGGCCGTGGCCGTGGTGCCGCCCGTCACTGCCTTCGTGGCGCTGGGCTTCGAGCACTCGGTGGCCAATTTCTTCTTCTTCCCGCTGGCCCTGCTGCTGGAGCCCACGGCCGCGGCGGCCGGCCTGCCCGCACCAGGCGTGGGCGCGATCCTGGGCAACCTGCTGCCCGTGATCGCCGGCAACCTGCTGGGCGGCAGCGTGCTGGTGGCGGGGGTGTACTGGGTGGTGTATCGGCGCGGGGTGCGCTGAGCAAGCCAAGTTCTGCAGCCGCAACCCGACGGGCGAAGGACCTCTACAGGCCAGGGAGCGCTTGGGTCATCGCCTGAGCCCGCTGCGGTGGCGTTGGTGCACGGGGTCGCGCCGGCAGAAGCAGTCGCGGAGTAATCTGCGAACTTCGTTCCGTTCGAAAAGGTCAAAGCATCTTGAACACCCGATGCCCGTTCACAACCAAAGCTGTGCCCGACAGCGGGCAACTGCGTCGCTATGCGGGCGTGGGCGTTCTGGCGGTGGTTGTGCACCTGGGAGTGCTGGGTCTGCTGGTCGAATTCTTCGGCGTGCCGCCCGGCTGGGGTTCAGCCGCCGGTGCAGTTGTCGGCGCGCAGGTGGCCTTTTTTGGAAACCGGCGCTACACCTTCGGGCACTTTGGCCCGATGTGGCCGGCGTGGTGGCGGTTTCAGGCCACCGCGCTTGCAGGTGGCGCGCTGGGTGCCTGTCTGGTGGGTTTGACAACGGCTCTGGGCCTTCATTGGCTGCCCGCTCAGGGGGCTGCAACGGCCATGGTGCTGCTGGTCACCTTCACGGTCAACCTTCGCTGGTCCTTTGGCCGGCAGCGTCGATGACTGAGAATGACACAAGGCAGCGCCCCCTGACCGCCAGCTCGTCGGCTTCAGAACACCTTCTTGGACTACCGACTTGGACCACCGACTGAGGAAGGTTTGGTGATGATCCCGTCTCTTGCGCCAAACGCCATTGGCTTTCGCTCGGATTCAGACCGCGCCGACCGGCTGACGGTTGCGCTTTTGGTGTTCGCCCTGCTCATCGGCCTTGCATCGCGGCTGTGGATGTCTTCGGTGATGCCGCTGGCCGACACAGTCGAGGCCCGCTATGGCGAGA